>CAYGWT010000343.1:0-4043 GCA_964353625.1 uncultured Candidatus Bathyarchaeia archaeon
TCTGTACGGATGTTTGTTTCGCCGAAATCCGTTTCCAAACATCGGCGAGCTCGTCGTTCAGTTTCTCAACTTCTTTCTCTAGCATATCGTTACTCCGCAAGACTTGTTGCAGCGGCTCGGCCTCCGATAATGCATCTTTCAGCTGCGCTTGGAGTACATTGATATCTCCGGTGAGCTCGTTGACTGTTCGATTGCTCCGTTCGATTCTATCGGTGTTATCCTTCATTTGAGAACGGAGTATGCTGAGCTGACTTTGAGCCGTTTCGTACCGGCTTAGTCCGTCTATGAGACGTTCGATTTCCGCGATTGACTTTTCACAATTGCTGACTTCGCTATCAAGGCTGGAGCGTTCCGTGGTGACATGTTGGCATTTGCTGCGGAACTCCTCCGGCTCCACCGGCCGCTCGCATACGGGGCATATCTTCTGTTGGAGTATCGAGTTCAAGTTGGCAATGCGCTCATCGAATCCACCCTTCCGTTTCTGCAGATTCTCCAGTTTAGTCTTGAGTTCGTTTTGGGTTCGTCTGAGTTCATCCTTTGATTTTTCAATAGGCTGCCTTACAGACTCTAGCTCTATTATTCTGGGCTGTGTTTCATCGATTCTCTTCTTGAGGGACTGATTCTGCTCTGTAGCCAGTCTCACTGATGAATTCTTGTCTGCGATTTGCTTCTTCAGGAGCGGGATTGTCGCTTCAGATTTCCTGATCTTCTCTCGTTCCCTCTGAAGCTGTTTCAGCTTCTCGTTCTTGATCTTGATTTCTTCTTTGAGGTCTCTTTCTTTCTGCTTTAGAGGGCCTAGCTCATCTGTGAGCTTTGCGATTAGATTCTTCTCGCCCTCAATCTTCCTCTTGATAGCATCAAGGTCTCGGGTTACACCCTCAAGATACTTGGTTCTCTCCTTCAATCTTCCAAGAAGTGTTGAAGTGTTTTCGGCCGCAATCCTGTAGTCTTCTATTCTCAGCGCCTTTCGCAGTGTTTGCAGTCTCTCGTCAGGTTGCTTCAGGATGACTTCTTTCATCTCTTCTTGCGGAGTAAAAATGGCATAACGGTAGATCACGCTCTGAGCTCTCGGGTTCGATGGTTCGTTGAATCCCAGAAGCTGGAGGACTTTCTCCTTCAGCTCAGAAGCGGAGAGAACAGTCTTCCCATTCGGCCCATCGATGTAGCATTCGTCCTGCTGAATGATTTTGCCTTTCTTGGTGAGGCGTCTGTGGACTTCGTATTCTTTTCCATCGACTTCGAAGCGCAGGGCGACCTGACCGTGTTTGGCGCCGTTTCTGAGCAGCGAGGAGGATTTCATGTCGCCGAGACCGAAGAGCGCGAACTCAATTGCGTAGAGTATCGTTGATTTTCCGGATGCGATGTCGCCCTCGAACAGGACTGTGCCCGCGGGAAACTGAATGCGCATCTCACCCTTGTAGCTACGGATATTCTCAAGCGTCAGAGCTTTGAGCATCATTCCGACAACGCCTCTTTCAAGCCCAGCGCGTCAACTGCTGCGCTGATGATTCGAGTTTCGTGGCTTCCCTTGGTTTCATTCTCTTTCTTTGCTTGCTTGAGGACAGACAGTAGCTCCTGAGAGAGTTGGACGCCTGAGTCATCTTTCAGCTTAGGATTTGAGACTCTGACGATTCCAATGTTTTCTCTGAAGAGTCTCTCCTCGATTTTGTGAACCTCCTCGCCCATGCCGGCTACTCGTATCGCGCTGTATTCCTTCGAGGTCAATTTCTGATAGTTGAGCAGCACCTCAAGTGCGCCGTTGTCTCTCATCGTCCTTCTTATGTGCTGAAAATCTATCTCGGAGATTTTGCCGCCTGATATTTCCCCCGAAACCCTCAGAAGGAACAGTCGGTTGCTCACCCGATCACGTTCTTCCGCGAGCTTGAGAAGATCCTCCTGCACTTTCGCTGCGGTCTTACCGTTGGCATCGTGTTCGATTAGCCCGTAGCTACAAACGGGGACTGGCACAAACTCAATCTTCTCGAGTCTTGTGGAGAATTTGACGATGAAGAAGCCCCTCTCTTGACCTCTGGCGGTGATTTCTAGGTCGCGATAGTCGGCGCCGAAGGGCGTCCCGGGATACGCTAGATTGTACCCATACTCGTTGCTGAGGAGTCTCTCGTGAATATGCCCCCCAGCATAGTAGGCGAATTGTTTCGGCAAACTCGATAAAGGGATTGATTCTGATTCCGCGGCGTACTTTGGCTTGTACTCGGTTACGGCGCCATGCATCACAAATATCTTGAATCCATCTTCTTTCTCCAGCGAAGCCCTGTCCAAGACGTTGTAGTATTCTTTCTCGATTCCTAGCCTTCTGCCCGAAATGCCGCAGAGTTTCGCATTGGTATGGTCATCGACCTGAAACTCAAGATGCAATTTACCGTCGATCATTTTGCCATATGTGACTTTCTTGAAGAGGCCCGCACTTTCGATCAGGTCAACGATAGATGTTTGGGTTGGGCTGAAGTCGTGGCTGCCGTAAACGACGTAGAATGGGATGCCTTTCTTTGTGACTTCTCTGATCTTCTTTACCGCCGCATTTGCCAATGCCATGTCTGGAATGTTTGAGTCAAAGAGGTCGCCGCTCACTATTATGAAATCGACCGCTCGCTCAATGCAGATGTCCATTGCTCGTGTGAATGATTTGAGTGCAAGGTCTTGGAGAATTGGCTGTCTGAACGCGCCGATGTGGATATCCGACAGGTGAGCGAAGCTTCCCAAATAGCGTCTACCCAGTATACTCCAAATCTGACTGCTTCCCAGCGGCCTTCTGTTCATTGACGAGGCTCTCAAAAAGAGGTATCTGTATCGGCACGGCGAATCTTGTGAATATGCTGGTAACTATCGCCTCGCCCTTATCGAGACTCGCTATCATCTGGTCGTCGTCTTCGAGATCTTGAGCAGCGCTATCTATTACCGCACGTCTCTCCGTAGCCATCTCGTTTCCAAGAATTATCTTCGTGTTAATGTTCGTTAGAATGTCGCGTGGAATCACACTTGTAAGCTGAGTTATCGCTATCAGGCCGACCTTGAATTTTCGACCTTCCCTCGCAATCCGGCTGTAAACGTTTTCCCCAGCCTGCAGTTTTTCACTTGCGAGTACTCGAGGGGCTTCCTCGATCACGATACTAACCGGAAGCTTGTCCTTGAGTGTTCCCTCGGCTTTGCTATTCTGGTAACTGTCGAGAACGTTTGTTGCGATCATGCTTCCAATTAGAAGCTCGGCCTCGTCGCCGATCTTCGACGTGTCCATTACAACGATCTTGCCATTCTCGAGCGCGCTCACAATCTCCTTCACTGTAGACTCGCCCGCGGTGGCGCTGAAGAGCCTATTCCTGCAGGCAATCTCCCCGTCCTTAATGTGGATGGATAGTTTGGTGTTGATGATGCGCTGTAGGACGCCGAGAGTCACGTCCTTTACACCCTCTAATGGCGTTCCTCGGAGAATATTTTCTATCCAGTTTTCCCTGTATTCTGTGTGGTATCTGCGCACAGCCTGCCCCTGAGCTTCAGTGAGCGAGATAATGCCTTCAAGGTGTGAGGGCAGGATCGTTTTGAGACTGATTACTAGGGTGTTTGTGCCGGGCGGCGGATTCACGGAATAATACGCTAATCCGCCGCTGGCTGTCGGGTGGTCTTTGAGACCTACGCCCGTTCTGCCGTAGTACTCGTCATGAGCGTCTAGGACCAGGACGCCAAACTTGTGTTGACCGATAATGCTCCAGAGCATAACTTTGACTAGATTGCTTTTGCCTCTGCCGGTCGCGGAGGGGATGAGTATGTGGTGAACCAGAGCCTCCGACCCGTCCAAGTAGACCGGAACATCCATCACCTTCGAGCCGCTGCGGACCTTGCCGAGGTAGATCGGATTCTCGGGCTTGCTCAGGAACTGCAGATCTTTCGCTTCCACGTGTCTCACCATTCCGAAGAAGTCCGGAAGCGTCTTCGCTGCCTGGGGTTTGCTGGTGACTCGTAGGACGGCCTTCGCTTGTGCTAGGACGTAGTTTCTCAGCTGCGGTTCAAAGAATTCTAACCCGACGCCG
>CAYGWT010000344.1:0-2659 GCA_964353625.1 uncultured Candidatus Bathyarchaeia archaeon
ACACTCTACCAACGATCGCCTCATGAACGAAAATGATCAACAGGATTCTAGCCGTAGTAAACCTTAATTCTGATACTGCTGCGGCAGATGCGACATTACGAGAATAGAGAGAACAGACTATCCCGAGAAGAAGCCGACTGAAGTTGCATGGCGGTGAAATGGAATGAAGTTGTTGCCGCGAGCGTATTACCTCTATCGACGCATCTGGAAACGGCTTGCCATTTTCTCCGCCATAGCTGGACCGGGAATCATAGTGATGGTTGCAGACAACGACGCTGGTGGAATTACCACCTATGCGGTCACAGGTTCACGTTACGGGTTCAACCTTGTCTGGCTGATCATAGTCTTCTGTATACTCGCCTACTTTGTCCAAGAGATGACTGTACGGCTGGGAGCGGTAACGAAGAGAGGACATGCGGAGGCGATCTTCGACGGATTCGGCCCATTCTGGGGCTGGTTCTCGCTCATAGACCTGACACTCGTCAACTTCCTAACAATCGTGACTGAATTCATCGGCATGGTCGCGGCGGCAAAGATCTTTGGAATACCTCCCATATTGACGATCGTGGCAGCAGTCGTCTTCCTAACTTTGCTCGTGTCCTCGGGAACATACTGGACCCTTGAGAGAATAACAATGGTCTTCTGTCTCCTCAATCTAGTGTACATACCTGCCGCCCTCCTAGCAAAGCCCGACTGGCACGTGATCGCTCACGATATTTTTTTCCCGACATTCTCCGGGGGCCTCACTACCGGTTTGCTGACATTGATAATGGCGAATATCGGAACCACGATAGCCCCCTGGATGCTCTTCTTCCAGCAAAGTGCAATCGTCGACAAAGAACTTGACGAAAAGGACATCCCGTATGCTAGAATTGATACCGCGCTCGGCTCGGTGTTAACAGGGCTGGGGGCTGCATTCATAATGATCGCAACTGGATCAACTCTCTACAAAGCCGGCCTGAACATCACAGAAGCGTCTGAAGCTGCCCTTGCGCTAGTCCCATTTGCGGGACAATATGCGGGGGCGCTGTTTGCCATAGGTCTCTTCAATGCGGGACTCTTAGGCGCGATCTGTATTTCTCTATCGTCGTCATGGGCGTTTGGAGAAGTCTTCGGATGGGCACACACCCTTAACGTGAAAGTGAAGAGCTCCCCTCGGTTCTACCTGTTCTACTTCCTCAACGTAGCGCTTGCCGGAGCCATAGTACTCATTCCCAACGTACCCTTTGTGCTGATCACGCTCTTCGTGCAAGTCATAGCCGTAACCCTGCTTCCTGCGGCTCTAGTTTTCCTGATTCTGCTGCTAAACCAGAAAGAATTGATGGGCCCCTACGTGAACACTAAGCTCCAAAATGTGATAGACTGGGCAATCGTAGTGGCTGTGATCGCGGTCTCGTCTCTGTACGGCATCTCCACGATTTTTCCGAACTTATTAGGAGGGTAGAGCCCGTCAGATGACCAATCGAACAAGCAGAACACCTCGAGGCGGCAATTAGTGTCGACGAAGTCAAGTCAGATCAGGGAGTACATTCAGAAGGCGTCACAGGGAGAGAACAAAGCTGCACGCTATCTCTTCCTGACTGAAATCGTCGACAAGAAAGTGCAAACTCAGAGCGGGATCACAATTGGCAAGCTGAAAGATCTGGTAATCAGGGACGATCGACACTACGCGGAAGTGACAAGCCTGATCGTTGAACGCTCGTTGGGTCGTCCTCCCTTGGATATTGCTTGGAGTAATGTTGTCAGCGTGACGACCGAGAAGACGCTCGTGCAAGACCCGCCTGAAGGCAGGTATTCTGAGATCAAACATGGAAATGACCAGCTGCTTCTTCGTGACAAGATCCTCGACAAGAGGATCCTCGACACAGAGGGATTCGATGTAGAAGTCGTCTATGACATACAACTTCTATTCGTGGAAAGTAAACTGTTTGTTGTCGGAGCGGACGCGGGCCGACACGCGTTCATGCGCCGATTGGGGTTCGGGAGAATTGTCAAGTCTATCCTTGAAAACGACTCTAAAGAGGACATCATACCTTGGCGGTACGTCCAGCCCTTGCCCGCAGACCTCACAGGCACCAAGGGAGACGTGAAACTCACAATCGCAAGAGAGGGACTCAAAGACATTCATCCTGAGGACTTGGCTGATATTCTTGAAGAGCTTAGCCAAGAGGAGAGAATCCACATCTTCAGCACATTGGATAGTGGGATTGCCGCAGGTGCTCTTGACGCAACGGAGCCAAGAGTCCAAAGAGAAATCTTGTCTTCGACAAGCACTGAGCGAGCATCTCAAATCTTCGCTCATCTGTCCCCCGTTGAGATTGCGAACATAATATCGATTCTTCCACGAGATGATTCCGAGGAATTCCTTAAGATACTGAAAGGAGATGTTGCTTCCAAAGTCCACCAGCTGCTCAGTCAACATGATGTTCCAGCGTCGACTCTTGCAATGCATTGCTTCCTCGGGTTCCCAGGCGACCTAACAGTTGAGGAAGCTTTCACGCGATTTCGACAAGAAGCACGCGGCTGCAATGTCACCATGTACGTCTACATTGTTGACGACGAGCAATATCTGAGAGGCGTCATAGACATCAACGAACTATTGCAGGCAGATCCTACAAGCAAGCTCAAGGACATCATGACTAGGAATGTTGTGTCGGTC
>CAYGWT010000345.1:0-2349 GCA_964353625.1 uncultured Candidatus Bathyarchaeia archaeon
TTGTGACTTCGTCCTTCGTCTTGTACCGAGCTGGATTCGCACCATTGTCCACAGTAGTATATGATGGACCTGCACCGTTGAGTTCCTTTACAACTACTGTTGCTACCATTTTTTTAATTCAACTCCTTTCTGCTTCCTCTACTTGTAACGCACCGCTTGGGAAGGTGCGGTCAATACGGGAATGACTTGGTCTCGATAGCAGCCTCGGCGTTGACAACGTCGAACCTGATACGTTCCACGTGTCGCCCATTCAGTTCAATCGTGAAAGCCAAGCCGAACCAATGTGGAGGCAGCAGCGAGGAGAACCAGAATATTCAGGAATCCTTGCGCATTGAGCGGGCGACCTTATGACTCGTATTTGACCAATTGGCTCAACTAGTTACAGAAGGGCCAATACAACCTTCTGGTACTACCTTGCCCAGCACCTATCATGAAAATAGGATGCCAGTACAGGAAGTGGCAATACCGATACAACTAGGAATGAACCGTTGGCTAGACCTGATCCGACAAGCCGCTAGGCAAACCACTAGACATGGATGAAGATGTGTGTCCCTTCATCGTGCAGGATATGGCTTGCTCGTAATGAGTTGCCCATCAATCGTCAAAAGAACATTGTTTGAATTGACGGTCCTTGTTACATGCTTACTCTCTAAGTGATAGAAATCCATGAACTGTCTGGGAAGTTTGATGAGAAAACGTTCTTTCTCGGGGGTCAGCTTGACCTTTTTCGCAAAACATGCTAGCTTCTCCCACTCGGGATTGCAAGTGCCGGTTATGCCCACAGTCGTGCTGTCGAGTGCATAAATGAAAGCGTCATCCTTCCAGAGTGGGTTGCCCAATTTAAGGAGCGAAATCGGGATTTCGACCACATCATGCGGTCGTGTGGGTCTCGGATAGACAAGGTTCACTCGTCTTCCATCTCTCTCAACAGCACTGACCAGTACTTTCCTAGAGTTTATCAGACGACGTAGACTACCGTCAACCTTTCCATTGCTCCAATGCAAAATCTTACTAATTTCATATAGTGAGAGTCCAGGCGCATGCCTCACGGTACGCATGAGGCTTTTGTCAACCGCCACGCTTCGTGTCTTCGTCGCTCCGCAACCCCGCCCAATATTTGATCCTAATACGTATAAGTTTTTTGGAATATTCCAACTCAACTCCGTTAAATACAAAATCAGATACTCTATGTCAGCATGCCGCATTATTTTGGCCCAGTTGACCTCGAAAACCAGCCGATGGATTGGATTCGCCGACACGAAAGTTTTGCATCAATTGAATGGGTCAAATCGCAAATCGCATGGGGAGACTGGCAGAATAGGTCTGGCAACAGATTCTGTGTAATCTGTACACCATATGAAGGGGCCCACTCTGTACGAGTCGAATTTTCGTGCAAGTATTCTAAGGACGGCAAGGGAGGAATCAGGCTTGTCACAGTCTGCCATGCGCACGCTTCTCACACTCGTTGAGTTGAACAGAGCAACTACTACCGCAAGAAGCGCAAGTCTTCGAACGTTGTTCCTGCACGACAAGAAATTGCTTGCCGCAGCTTGGGCAGAAGTTATGACTAGCAGGTACGATAAGCCCACGTATGCAGACGGTCCGGGTTATTCTAGAGATGGCAGTTGATTGGGTCTTTGCTTCAGGGCCCAAACGCAATCACTCACGTACTCTTGATTCGTCTGCGAGACATGGTGATTGATTACGAACATGAGGTCGGTCGGGTTACGGTTTCGGTCAGTAACGAGGACATCATTAGCGTCGTAGCATGCGTCCTCATACGTCAACTCGATCTTGCTGCCCTGCTGCTTGATTCTAACTTCTTTATGGTGATATCCTGCCTGTTTCTGGTAGAGTTTCGTTTGATATCCGAAGGTGTTGATGCGTGGATTCACAGCGTAGGCTTCAGCGGGGACGTCTTTTCCAAGTCCGTGACAAAGCACAGCGGTCGTGTAGACCTTGCAGGATAAGGCGCCTTTGATCTTGCCTTCGCGAATGTCTTTGAAGAGCTTGCTAAGCGTGACATGGTCGCCGTAGAGGACCTCGTCGCCGTCTAGCCAAAGAATCCAGTCACCGTCAGGGACCTGGTTGATGTAGACGTTCCGGGCTTGCTGCTCAGTCATTTTCTCTTGAGCTTCAATGTAGGTCAAAGGAACAGGTTTGCAGACTTGTTCACAGACCGCGCGGGTCTGGTCAGTGGAATGTGTCGCATTGATACTGTTGCTTGTGAAAACAGAGTCCACGATCACGTAGGCGTCCACGTAGGCTTTCACACTTCGGAGAGTATCCGCGATCAAGCGCTCCTCATTACAAACGACATAGCAGGCAATGATCTTCGGGACCGTCAAT
>CAYGWT010000346.1:0-1584 GCA_964353625.1 uncultured Candidatus Bathyarchaeia archaeon
AAGTGAAGCCTCCGGCATCCAGGTAATGTAGACATGATTACAGGGTCGGCTTTGACTCCAGTCCTGGAGTCCGTTTCCGCCCTCCCCGCCATCCCGTTAAGACGGGACAGGCAAGGCGGGGTATCCAGCCGACTTGCCCGCAGAAGAAACGTGGCAGTGATTGTCGAGCTCTCTGCTTGACAAAGCCAATACTTCATGGCTCAATAGTAGATAACGCAAGCCCATACAGGTTTAGGAGTCCTCTCATGATCCCTAGGAAAACTCAGCTCGTTAGGATAGTGGCTCTGCTTGTGATTCCCATTCTGTTGTCGTGTGGGCTGTCAGAAACGAAAAAGACACCTTATGACGCCGAGACCTACTTCAGCATGGGAACGGTGCAACTCGAAAAAGGACAAAACGAGCAGGCCATTGGTTTCTTCAACAAAGCCCTGGAACTGAATCCGAAATATGTTGACGCCTATTACAATCGAGGGATCGCGTATCGGCGTCAGGGTCTTAACGAACTAGCGATCAGCGACTACACGAAGACCCTGGAACTCAATCCCAAAGAGGCTCGTGCCTATGTCAACCGCGGGAATGTATATATCGCTCAGGGCCGACTAGATGACGCTATCTCCGGCTCCAAGAGGGCTCTTTGAATAGATTGCAAGTATGCCATTATTTATTACAATCGATCTTACGCATATTATTTGAAGAAAGACTTCGACAAATCCTGGGAAGATGTGAACAAAGCAAGAGCCCTTGGTTATCGCATTCCCTCCGATTTTCTGGCTGACCTCCAGAAGGCCTCTGGCCGACAGCAGTAGAGGGGAGGCCCCTTCCCTTCTCGTCATTCAAGAAATCCAGGAATCCCGTCCCATGTGCTGCCTTACGGTCAAGGCCGGTCTTGGTTCCTCCCTGGCAATGCGCTACCTGCGTAACCTTTCAACATTGGGTATTCTGTCCTTTGACACAAAATCCCTGCTCTCGTATACTTTAGTTGATTCTGATTTTGTTGACTGAAACCGCGATGGAGGAGGTTGAAAAGTTATGCCCGTGAAATGGGATGAGAAACTGAAGAAAGCGACAGAGTGTGGAAGATGCAAGAGAGCCCTCGGCTCTGGAGAGCAAAGGATTTTGTCCGTGTACGACGATGAGGTCCTTTGTTCTGAGTGCAAGAAGGCAGAGGAGCACCGGTCGAACTATGAAGAAGTGTCAAAGAAAATGGTCGGTCAATGCCTGGCTGATGTAGAGCAGTTCCAGGGAGACCCCGGCGGCTACTGCTTCCACCATTTCTATCCCTATACCCACAAATAACAACGTGTTACCAGAAGTGGAGCTGTCTGTTCTCGTGGGCACCCAGGCTGCCTGGTGAACGAGTAGTCGTAGTGCCCCAACCCACAGGGAAAAGAGAAGTCGTCACAAATCAATATATTGAACAGTCTTTAAGGCATTCTTAGTACACTTGGCCTCACTGATATTTATTGCTTCGGTTGAACACAGTGCCTTCGGCGATGAGCGATTTCTTCTTCACAATATTCCTCGGTGCAATGACCGCCTTGGGCATGATTCTCGATTCTGATTCGACATCTGAATCCTTACCGA
>CAYGWT010000347.1:0-7274 GCA_964353625.1 uncultured Candidatus Bathyarchaeia archaeon
CAGGGAAGAAGAATTCTCGTAATCAAGGCCCCAGGAGACATGAATAGTCGCAAGATGCTGAAGCGCATGCTTGAAGGCGCCGACGTCTTTTTCGCTCGTCAAGATGTCCATGACAAACGTATAGCAGTCACGGTTGGTCTATCCCACTTTCTCAATATGGCATTCGCCATGACTGTCTGCAAAGAAAGGAATCTTGCCGAAATGCGCAAATTCGCTGGCAGGACCTATGACCTGCAGATGTTGCTAGCAGAAGCGATCGCACACGAACCTGAGACCACAGTCGACATTCATATCATGAACAGAGAGTTTCGTCACGTTCTAAGAGAGTTTGAACAGAATGTTCGAATCCTCTCAAAGATCGTTAACAGCAAAGATCGAGCCAAACTCCTGGCCCAGTACAAACGTGTGAGTGGCAATCTTGCTGCCGATCCGGAATTCGAGTCGGCACCAACCACTTTTGAAAGAGTCACAGAGGCGCAATCCGCAGGCTCAAGCAGGCGGAGCCCCGTCAATGCCCGTGGAGGTCGCTGAACATGTCTAGACCTAGAGTGCGCGTTGCCTTCCAAGGAGAGAAGGGCAGCTACAGCCATGAAGCTTGCGAACGCTACTTCGGAAGCCGCATCGAAGTGAAGCCCTTCAGAACGCTGAGAGAGGTTTTCCACGCTGTCGAACGTGGATCACGCATCTTTGGACTTGTGCCGGTCGAGAACTCATACGAGGGAGGCATCAACGAGACATACGATCTGTTGGCCAGCACCACATTGAAAGTCTGCGGCGAAACCCAAGTACGCGTGAGACATTGCCTTATCGCAAAACCTGGAACCAAGCTTCGCGACGTAACGACGGTCTATTCCCACCCGCAAGCGTTGGCTCAGTGTGCGAGGTATTTTCGTGCTCACAAATTGGAGGCTGTGCCGGCCTACGACACAGCAGGTAGTGTGAGCATCATCAAGGCAACGCGCTCGAGGAATGTAGCTGCGATCGCGAGCAAACGTGCCGCAGAACTGAACTCGATGCAAGTGATTGCTGAAGGAATCGAGGACAGCGATGTGAACTATACGAGATTTCTAGTTCTCGGGAAGAAAATGCCCGCTCGATCAGGAGACGACAAGACCTCGATCATTTTCGGAGTAGAACACGCGCCAGGGTCTCTGTACCGATGCCTCCGAGTGCTTGCATCAAGACGGATTAATCTCATGAAGATCGAATCTAGGCCTGTCAAGAATACGCCGTGGCAATACAACTTCTACGTCGACTTTCACGGACACGTAAGAGACAAGCCCTCTCAAGAAGCACTTAGAGACTTACGTGAACGAGCGACCTTCGTGAAGGTCCTAGGATCCTATCCAAGGGCAACGTCCAGTTAGCGTTTCTTTAGGACGGGTTGGATCAAGCCCGCACGCAATGAATGATCCGCCAGAACGATCGCTATCATGGCTTCAGCGATTGGAATTGCTCTAGGAACGACGCAAGCGTCGAATCTGCCCTTGATCAATAATGGTTCCTCCTTCATAGTATGAAGATTCACAGTAGTCTGTGGCATGGTGATCGACGAGGGTGGTCTAAGAGCGATTCTGCACACTATCGGTTGGCCGTTGCTGAGGCCTCCAGTGATCCCTCCAGCATTATTGGTTAAACTCTGGATTGTTTGGTCACGCAACGCTAAGCGATCGTTGTAGTCTGAACCCATCATTTTAGCGGACCCGAATCCGGCTCCTATCTCAACCGCCTTCACAGACGGAATCGAGAACAAAGCCTTGCTGAGATCACCATCTAGGCTGTCAAACACAGGTTCTCCCAAACCAACCGGAACGCCAGTGGCAACTGCCTCGACAACGCCTCCTAAGGTATCACCTCGTTTCTTCGCGTCCGCAATCGTCTCAACCATCTTCTCTGCTGCCTGAGAATCAGCGCAGCTCAATGCGTTGCCACGGGACATTCTCGCTTCTTCCTCAGGCGGCATCCTCTTCGCTCGTATCCCGGCGATTTCTACAGTATGAGCGTACACCTGAATGCCAATTGTGCTGATTAGTTTCTTCGCGACCGCCCCTGCCGCCACAAAACCAACAGTAACTCTGGCGGAGAACCGGCCGCCACCTCTGTAGTCCTCATTCCCAGCATACTTGAGTCTAGCAACCAGATCCACTTGCCCAGGTCTCGGAGTGAACTTTCTCTCCTCATATGCCTCTGAACGCATGTCCAGATTGGGAACTGAAAGATGAATTGGAGCACCCGTCGTATGATCATTGAATATTCCAGACGAGATTTCCACTTGATCGTTTTCTTTGCGCTCAGTCGAGAATTGCTCTCCACTAGGTTTCCTTCGCTGTAACTCGCGCTGGATATCGTTCACAGCCAGCTCCAGTCCAGCTGGGCATCCATCTATGACGATTCCGACCCTCGGGCCGTGGCTTTCGCCAAAGCTTGTTACGACGAATCGTTCGCCAAATGAATTTCCAGTCAATTTTCTCTCACACTTGCTCCTAGCAACTGGATATCATACCAGAATGATGGATAGGACTTTCCAACACATTCAGCATCAATTATCGTGACTTCTCCGGTTAATAGGCCGAGTAGAGCAAACGTCATCGCTATCCTATGATCGCGGTGAGGATCAATGGTGGCTTCGTGCATTTTGCCTCCTTGGACGGTGAACGTATCCTCCGATTCCTGGGTCTGAATACCCATCAGTCTGAGCCCTTCACTCATTGCCTGGACTCGGTTGGACTCTTTGAGTCTGAGCCTCCGAATGCCGTTGATTGTGCTGGTGCCGTGCGCAGCCGCACACAATGCACAGATGACCGGGAACAGATCCGGGGAGTCTGAAACATCGAATTCTCCGGATTGAAGCTGCAATCTCTGTGTAGTTACAGAGTCCGAGCCTCGCTTCACTTGAGCCTTCATGAGTTCAATGATGCCCAATATGCAACGGTCAGCCTGTCGGCTCTTCTCGTCAAGGCCACGGATGCCCACTTTGTCGCCAGCAATAACGGCACCTGCCAACAGGAATGCTGCAGAAGACCAATCGCCTTCAATCTCCACCTCAGAAGCGCGATATGCCTGGGGGCGGACTCGAAATTCAGTCGAGCTGTCATTCGCCTCAACTTGAACGCCGAAATCTTGCTGCATGTCAAGGGTCATCTGGACATAGGCTTTGGACTCTAGGCGTTCTGTTATTTTGACTTCGACCGGTTTCTCTGCCAGAGGAGCCGCCAACAGCACAGCCGATACGTACTGGGAGCTGACATTTCCAGGAATTGTGATGGATCCGCCTTTGATCGGTCCTTTCACATGAACCGGAGGATAGCCGAGATCAGATGTGCAGTGTGCCCCGAGCTCTCCAAGAGCAGCTGCCAGATCCTTGACGGGCCTTTTGAGTAGAGAAGGCTCACCCGAGATATCTATGTCGTGGGGAGTGGTTGCACAAATCGCGGTCATGAATCTGAGAGTGGTTCCTGATTCTCCACACATGATCACACTTGGAAAGGGTTTCAGTTCGCCGGATCGAGTGACTCGGGCGGTGCCGGCGCCCCATTCGGTTGCCACGCCAATCCTTGAGAGTGCATCAGACGTTGCACGCGTATCATCGCAAGAAAGTGGCGAACGCAGTGTGCTTTCACCCTGAGCTAAGGCTGAGCAAAACAGGGCTCTGTGAGTGTAGCTTTTCGATGGTGGTGCCCGTAGCGAGCCACTCAGGCTGCTTTTCTGCACTGTCATTCTCAATGACGCTTGTACCTCATGGCTTCGTGGTTAGCCCTGGCAACGATGGGCGACTTCGTGTCTTCGAAATCAGTATCTCACCATCATGTCTTTTCAACACGTCTATGACCCGGGTCTTGCACTCATCAGTCACTACGAAAGCACGGGCTGGGCCTTTTCCGGATACGCCGGCTGCCAACGCACCCGCGTCCATGCTATCCAAGATTACATCTCTGGGAAGCCTCAGAGCGTCCGAATAGACTAAGCCATTGAGTGTCATAGCGTTCCAGTATTTTCCAGCAAGAGCCAACTCATGGGCAACTTCTATCTGCCTGGCAAATGTCTTGATTCTGTTGAGATCAACATCGACTGTGTACGCTTTCTCTCGCGGGACGAGCAGTAACACTTGGTGGTCTTCTATTGGATATGTTCGTAGGATCTTTCGAAGCGTGTTATCTGTAACAACAACGTTTCCGTACAATGACGCTGCAGCATCATCGAACGCACCGGTCACACTCACTTTCGCCTCCAGACTTGCGTTTACGACCAAGTCTAGAATCTCGTTTGGTTGCAATTGCTTCTGAAGTGCGGCTAGGGTGGCGAGGGTGATTGCATTGCCTGCGACGCTGCTGCTCTTCAAGCCTCTCGCTATCGGGATATTGGACTCCGTCTCCACTCTGGCGCCAAATTTCTGCATCCCAAAGCGCCTGAACACGGCTTGAACACATTTCTCCGCTAGCAGTGTCTTTTCTTCCATGTCGCCAAGTATTCTGGTTTGGATGGTCGCGTCGTCGGTCAATGTTACCTTCGCTTTGGTCCAGAGATCGATTCCGAAGGCGGCGCCTTTACCAGTTGCCATCGCATTTACAATTGTTACCGCCCCGTACGCTGTTGCTTCTGCACTCAACTCATTCGCGCCTGCTTTGCCTTGAGTGCAGCTGCGTGCATCACGTCGATCGGAGGCTTTCGATCCGTCCAGAGTTCGAAGGACAATGCTGCTTGACTAACCAACATATCAAGGCCGTCGCTGACTTTCGCTCCTACGCTTTGTGCATCGGCTAGGAAACTGCTCTCCTGATGATAGTTCGCGTCGAAGACGATCATTCCCGGTCGGACTAACCTCTCATGGGTCAGCGTCTTGGCAAAGCGCGGAAAAGCTTGTACAGGCAATGTATTGATGAGAATGTCACTCTCGCTCGTTTCCTTCCGCAGGTTAGCATTGCTTAGCTGGTAGGATCGACACTTGTTCCCACTCCAGCGAGTGATCTCGCTTGCCAGACCTGAGCCCTTAGCTCGAGTGCGGTTGAGAATCGATATGCTCGCGACCGTGTTCGAAAGATAGTAAGTGATAGCTCGTGCAGCTCCTCCCGCCCCAAGAATTGTGGCTTTCGTGCCTGACAACGATCCGCCTAGTGTCTGTAGTACCTCCAGTGCTGCTTGGCCATCAGTGTTGTATCCTCGAAGACCGCGGCTCGATGTGGTTATGGTGTTGACTGCGCCGATCTCACGGGCGGTCTTCTCGATCGTATCTAGAAAACGGATTACACTGGTCTTGTGAGGTATCGTCACATTGAGACCCACTATTCCGAGAGCCCTGATCCCCGCTATTGCTCGTGCCAGCTCGCTTCTTCGAACATGAAAAGCGACGTACACGAAATCCATGCCTAGCGACCTAAATGCCGCGTTATGAATTGATGGAGATAACGAGTGCTCAATAGGATCTCCAACAACCGCACAGACCCGCGTTCCTCCACCGATCCCAAGCAATTCCTTGAGCATCGGCGAGGACTCCAAGGAGCCATTCAAGCTACGCCAAGCTCCTTGTACAGTGATCTCAGCTCATCGATCGGAATCTGCCCCGGTGCAGTCTCCAGGCCAGGACGGAATGAAGCAAATGTGAAATAGCCTCCAAAGAGCGGAGATAGAACTCTCGACGAGATCCCATGCTTCCCCATGCAGAAACAAACCAACTTCGCCTCCGTCGCATGTTTTTCGACGAATTTCAGAACCCGAAGGCTGTCCCTGTAGCCTCTGGCGGCGCAGACTATCTTGCAGATATCCGCGCCTGCCCGCTTCTCCCTCTCGAGAATTGATTTCAGTGTAGACTCCGTGGGAGTGAGATTTGAGTTGTGGTGCGAGATGACTATCTCCGCCCCATCTTGTCTAACGTTGTGAATCACTCTGCGGTCATCCTTTGAAGTCAATTCGATATCGACGTAGTCGAAGCCTTCTCGGGCTGCGCTCATCAGGGTCTCAAGTCTATTCTGTTGTGTGCCAGAGAAGTGGCCGCCTTGTGTCTTGCCTCGATTTGTAGCGATTAACGGTCGTTCGGTGGCATCTCTAATCTCGGAGAACGAAGATGCCGACTTCATCAAGTCGAATCGTAGTTCAATAAGATCTGGATCATGTCGATCCAACAATCGAACGGATCTGGCCGCTTTCTTGACATTCTTCTCCATTACTGGGACGCAAATCCTCGGCCGCATCAATGCTCTTCACCCCAAGAGGCAATCATCGCGAGGAGGGCGTCCAATACGACATTGGGCGAAATCTGATCGATCAGCAAAACCTCGCCTCTGGTTCTACGTAGCACCCACCGAACGCGCACCGTCGCTCTCTCTTATCCTTGTTCAACCGCACAATAATCTCACTTGGATCGATCGGACTATCTAGTCTCAACGCATTGAAATCCTTTCTTGAGCCTTACGTGAATCTGAAGTACATCAGGCAAGGCTTGCAGAAGCGATCGCAAAATGATCGCGACCACCATTTCCGTGCACAACAACCTTGGCCGCCCCATATCGCACCGTCATGAGGCGCTCAGGTTCTACGTGAAGGATAATGATCAACTGGAGGCCTTCAAACGCGGAAAGTTGCCGGAGAAAGCCGAAACTAGAACGAAAGCTCTGATCGGATACGCGCTGAAGCTGACCACGGAGCCTGGCTCAGTGGTGAGTGCGGATCTGGAGGCACCCCGCAATGCTGGAATTGACGACTCCGAGATCCTCGATCTGGTCCTACTAACAGCATATATGAATTACGTGGATCGGGTAGCGCTAGGACTGGGCGTCGAGCATGACGAACAAGAAGCTCAAGGATACAACTACTAGTCTGCAAAATCTTTTTCATACTCATCCGTTTTCATGGACGGCAGGGCCCGTAGCTCAGTCTGATCCCAGAGTCTGGATCCTGAAAAGGTAGAGCACCGGAGAAGCGTATTCGGTGAAGCTTTTACCTGAACGGAAGAGACCCGGGGGTCCCGGGTTCAATTCCCGGCGGGCCCGCCATATTACACAACAACGATCGACGAGATTTCAATCGCTTTTCTGTCTATGATGGTTCAAATTTGGGCGTTCGCACCATTACTACCACACACTGGTATGGCATCGGTCCTTGGTACATTCTTAGTACCGAAACGAGCACTCTTGCCTGTCATGAGATTCAAGTTCGGTTACACGGGGATACGTGTCCGAGATCTCGATAAGGCAATTCAATTCTTCACGAGTGTCCTCGGAATGACGGTGCAAGGTCGTATCAAGGCTCCTTCGAACAAAGGGGAATTCGCAAACCTCTTG
>CAYGWT010000348.1:0-1842 GCA_964353625.1 uncultured Candidatus Bathyarchaeia archaeon
CGCTCGCGACCCGGATTCTACAGTCATGAAGATCCTGTATCTAGCCTGCCAGTCATTGCGGCCAATCGAGACTATGCCGCTAGCGGTTCTTGTGCCTTGCCATTGGCTCTTGCTCGAAGAAAAACACCAATAGGTCACAGCGTGGGTCATTAGCGAATACCGTGAGCATTGATCCAATGACTCTTCAAATTGATGATGCTGGAGTTGGCGACCTGCTGCATGGAGTCGTGGTAGGAGCGTATCGCCCGGAGACCGGCGAATTCGGCTACGACATGGTAGATGTTGGGTTTTTCCAGCAGCCGGAGTTTGGTAAGAAAGCCTACCTTGAAGAGGCCTCTGAAGTCGTCAAACATGTCATCGAAAGGATGAAACTGGCTGACAGTGAACCGATATTGATCTGCAGCAGTTTCATTTTCGAAAGAGCAGTGCATGATCTTGAAGAGAAATATGGAAAGGAGAGAGTGACTGTCACCAAGATTACAGGAGAAGCACAGCGTCACGTTGAGACTGCATACTTGGATGAAATTCGAAACTTAGGCTACGAACCGCTCGCTGAACGAGAGGAGAAGCGAGCCAGAAGCTTCTTTCACATGCTGCGCTGGCTCAAAAGCGAGCCGCGTCGATTCAGACATGCCAAGACCGGATGGCCACGCCTCAAAAGGTACCACAGAACCCACAGAAATGGAAGAAATCCTCCCGAAAGCCCCAGCAGACCATTTGCGAGAACTAGCCAACCTTAGTCGGGATCCAAATCTTAGCGAAGGAGCCTAAACGGATCAGCGTTCATGCCTATTCCCGAAGATGGGAAGCCAAGGAGTCCTCAGGGATTGCATGCGAGACAGCTGATATTTGAGATAGTCGCGATCGGAAATGAGCTGTTGATAGGAAAGACACTGGACACAAATTCACATTGGCTGGCAGTGCAGATCAGCAGACTCGGCGGTGTGCTTCGGCGAATCACAACAGTGCGTGACCGGCACGATGAGATTGGAAGTGCAATAAGTGGTGCCCTGTCCAGACATCCCGACTTCCTGCTGACACTTGGAGGCCTAGGTCCAACGCACGACGATATCACACTATCAAGCATAAGCAGACTTCTCAAGCGCCGACTAGTCCTGAACCCTAGGGCAGTGGAATTCCTTAGATCACGATACCTGACGAGATTCGGGCCACATGTGAAACTCACACCGCCCCGTTTGAAGATGGCAAGATTCCCAGATGGAGCTAAGCCATTGCCAAATCCGGTTGGCACGGCGCCTGCGCCTTGCCTCGTTGTCCACGGAACCACTTTGATCGCTCTTCCCGGAGTTCCGAAGGAAATGCGAGCTATTTTCAGAAGCTCAGTTACGCCAATGATTGAGAGTTTCGGGAGCGCTAACGAATTCCACGAGCACTCTTTACTACTTCGCGGAATTCCGGAATCATCATTGTCACCACTGATCGATGAAGTCATGCGAAAACACCGCCCGGTATTCATCAAATCACATCCACGAGGAATTGAGAAGGACGGATCTGGGAGAATTGAGCTGAACTTTCGCATCGGTGGTACATCTCGCGATAAGCTGGTTAAGGAGCTGAAACTTGCAGTTGCACTAATGAGAAGGAGACTCCGTGGGAAAGCGATCGTTCGGGACTTGGAGCCGTTCTAGGCAGTGCGAAGGATAGCGGATGCTAACCTAACACGTTGATGGCGCTCAGGCTACTTCTTTGATAGCCACCAGTTGAGGTACTCGTTCTGCTTGCGTTTCTTCTGCTCGGTGCTGGTTTCTCTATCTTGGAGTTTTCCCTTGCCCTCCAAGATCGGAAACACACACGTCTCAACTCCAGTTGATGGATTCGAGC
>CAYGWT010000349.1:0-2680 GCA_964353625.1 uncultured Candidatus Bathyarchaeia archaeon
CTTGTATCCGACCTTCTTGATCAACGCCACAATCTTAGCCTCGTCGGTGACTTTCTCGTCATAGTCCACGAGAATCAGGTCCATCATGTAGTTTGCTCCTACTGACTTGACGCCCTCAGCTTTCTCAAGCGCCCTACGAACGGGGAGGATGCAAGTCGAACAATGCACCCCAACTATTCTCAGTCTAGCTCTCTGCAAAGGACATCCATCCAGGAGAATGCGCAGCCGCGTACAGGCAGATCTCTGCTCATTAGATCATCTGAACTCCGGACTAGACCGGCTCTATGGGATGGCCGCCAAGTAGTATCTCGCAACTCTCATCGACTGGCGACACGCCTGAATTCGCCTAAACTTTGCATGGGAGCGAGCCTACACTTACTCCAGCCCGTTATTTCGACTAGAACTGCGTTTTCTTGTTCATCACAATGACCGCGACTATCTGAAGGATGATAGCCCATGCCAACAGGACACCCAAATCTAAGGCGAACTTGATGCTCGGAACTTTCATGGCTTCTCCCAAAGCATCGGTCAGGTAAGTAAGCGGTGTCAGATAGGATATGATTTGCAGTTCAAATGGGAGAGTCTGTATTGGGATAAACACTCCACCAATGAACATCATCGGCAGCCTCAGAGCGGTCAATGACATATTCGCGGTCGGCATATCCTTCGCAGCTGCTGCAAACAGCATCCCAAGAGCAGAGAAAGCAAAGGTTCCAACAACTATTGCAACCACGAAAAGGATTGGATTCGCTATCCATCCCACACCCAACACAGTAGCTCCCACTGCAGTTGCGAGCGAAAGCATTATGCCAAAAGCAGAACCAGCAAGCGACTTTCCAAGCACTATAGTTGCGGTTGAGACTGGAGCGGTCTGAAGAATCTCATAGGTCTGCGTCTGCTTCTCAATCGTAATAGATATCGCCTCAACGGAAGACGCTCCGAATAGGGAGACCATACCGACGAGTCCTGGGATCAACAGATTAGGAGGGATTTCGCGTCCAATAGAGAAAGAAAGGTACAGGAAAGCCGGTATCAATATGCCGAAACCCAGTATCTGAGGCTTGAAGTAGTAGATCTTCGCGTCCTTCTTGGCAATGGAGATCGCCTTGCTCATCGCGCCGAAAATCGACTTCCTTGAGCGGTTTGGGGATACATCAACCATGTTGACCGCCCCCTTTTGCAGCTCGAAGAGATTCCATCCTCTCGACTTGAACCGCGTCTAACCCAGTATACTTGACAAAAACATCTTCCAGACTGGGTTCCTTAGTGTTCAAGCTGACGATCTTTAGACCGCTGGATCTGGCAAATTGAGTTACTTCCGCGATAATGACGCTAGCATCTGATGTGTGGATCTCGTACTTGCCACCACGCTTGGCAACTTCCCTCACGCCTGCGCGGGATGCAAGAAGATTTACCAGATCTGGGACGTCCTTGTCGAAGACAACTTCAACGATATGTTCGCCGTGAAGCGAAGATTTCAATCTCTCAGGAGAACCTTCCACAACGATTTTGCCCTGTCTTATTATGGCGACTCGATCGCATAGCTGGTCGGCTTCATCGATGTAGTGGGTCGTTAGAAAGACCGTCACTCCTTCCCTGTTCAGTTCTCTGATGATCGACCGGATAAGCCTAGAACTTTGGACGTCTAGCCCGCTTGTTGGTTCGTCGAGGAAGAGAACTTCGGGGCTGTGGAGCAATGCAGCGGCTATGCGTATTCGGCGTTTCATGCCCTTGGAATATCCGAATAGGCGGTCCTTTCTTCTATCGTATAGCTGAAAGGCTTCAAGCAGTTGCCTAGCTCGCGCTTCTCTCGTGAGCTTATCGACGCCGTAGAGTTCGCCGATGAACATCAGGTTGTCCCATGCGGACATCTCATTGTAGAGATTGCTTACCTCGGATACGGCGCCGATCCTCTGCTTGATCGCTAGAGCCTCCCTAGTGCAATCTCGGCCAGCGACCTTCGCGGTGCCGGAGGATGGTTTCGTAAGCCCTGTCAACATACGAATCGTGGTCGTCTTACCGGCACCGTTCGGTCCGAGGAGACCGAAGAATTCACCTTTAGCAACTCTGAAATCTATGCCATCCACGGCTGTCAGATTACCATACTTCTTAGTCAGGTTGCCAACTTCGATTGCGCTTTCCATCCTCTTCCAGCCTCACCCAATACTATCGTTCCAGCTCCAGGATCTGCTCCTTAACTACTGCGAGTTCTTTCTTCGGTCCTTCCTCACACTTCCTGAGAAGCTCAACTTCGCCAACTCGTCTGAGCAACATGGCTGTGGGCTTGCGCACCTAGTATCCTGTGACTCTCTTCAGATTACACGTGCCGAGTGCGGCATTGGGGTCTATTCTTTGAATCGCAGGTCAAGGTCAACATTTAGGCCTTCAAAGGCATCGTGAATGTCTTCCCTCAGACTCTTCGCGAGCTCACTGTCTGGTTTCGCTTTCAAGTCCAGAGCTATCTTGTTGCCTTCGATTTCTGTGGCTTCGAGTATCTTGGCAGAGATTATGTCCACTCCCTGAACTGGGTCAAGTACGCCACGTAGTATTTTGTTGACGAAAGGTTCGTCCATCTTGACGCGTCCTCTCTTTGCCTCGTATTTGAGAAAGGCCGTCTCGAGACCTTGCCTTGAGAGAACGGCGCAGTGAAGCTTAATTCTGGGGAGACCGCGAAGGTTTT
>CAYGWT010000350.1:0-3331 GCA_964353625.1 uncultured Candidatus Bathyarchaeia archaeon
AGCCTCGATGTGACTCTCTTATCAGCATAGGTTGTGATTGCGTCTCGGACTAGCGTGAACGCGATTGTGCCTCGTGTACTACTTTGATCGACATAGATTGTTATCATTGCCTGCTGGTCTGGTGCTTCAAGTATTCGAGAGAAGTCTGGTGGAAGCACGATGCCGAGTTCGTAGTCCCCATTCTGGATGAGTCTGGTCATGTTCTCCGCGGACCCAATTCGGACTATGTGAATTTGATCTGATGAGAGGCTCGCGAGGAAATCATTAGACGTGCTGTCGCTTTGGATAACTGCCATTGTCACTGGGTTCCTTTGGGGGCTCGCCAGAAACGCTGGCAAGAACATGAGGACTGGGAGCACCAGTATGGGAATCACTATCATTGCGAGTATTGTACGCCGGTCTCTCAACGCGTCTTTGAGTTCTTTACCGGCGATCGCTGCAATTCTACTTGGATTCATTCTCCATCCCTTATTCCGTTACTAACTGTACGAAGACGCTCTCCAAGTCTTTCTGAGAGGTCTTCTTCTCCAATTCAGCCACCGTTCCTACTCCGACGATTCTTCCGTGATCAATGATCGCTACTCTATCGCAGAGTTTCTGAGCTTCAGTCATGTTATGCGTCGAAATCAGGATGGCTTTTCCCTCTTTCCGGAAACGGTCCACGAATGCATGAATGGAGCGGGCACTCATCACATCCAAACCCGCTGTAGGCTCGTCGAGCAATAAGACGGGCGGATTATGAACAAAAGCTCGAAGCAGGGCAACTTTCTGTTTCATACCTTTCGAGAAATCCCCAACCTTCGTGTTCGCTCTGTCCCCCAACTCCATGATTCCGAGAAGTTCGTCCGTTCGCTTCCTCAGCAGATCTGCCGGCATTCCGTGCAGCTTTCCGTAGTAGAGTAAGTGCTCTCTTGGTGTCAAACGGTCGTAGAGTCCTGAATCCTCAGGCAATACGCCGATCGAGGCACGCACCTTCTGAGGTTCGCGCATCAGATCATAACCTGCAACTGTAGCTGTCCCGCTGGTCGGTTTCAACACGGTGCTCAGAAGTCGCATGGTGGTTGTTTTGCCAGCGCCGTTCGGGCCAAGAAGGCCGAAGACCTCACCGTCAGAAACCACAAAGCTAACCTGGTCTACGGCCGTGAACTTTCCAAAATTCTTGGTCAGTGAAGTGCATTCTATCAATGCTTGCGCGCCAACATTGGAACTGAACGTCATGTCAGAGTTGACATAGGTAAACCAAACGGTTGTTTGTCCGTAGATGAGTTGAATGAGAGTCCTTATGAGAGCGAGAAAGTTCTTCCACCATGTCAAATGATGTTGCAGAATCCGGGGACCTGTTACTCGATGAATATTCTGAATTCCCTAGAAGCGCGCGTTCACATTCCGTCAAGCTCAAGGGTTTTCTGCATATCCCACAACGTCGATGCTGATGGGCTTGCGAGTGCCGCTCTTGTCCATCGTGCGACACGTTGTTCCTTCGGTCTGACGGGTTACGAGGATCTTGAGCAGGTTCTAGCGAAAGCGCCACGCGATCTAGATTGGCTCGTCTTGGCTGACCTAGGCCTTAGCGAGAAGGAAGAACTAATCAGGAGTCTCCCAGGGTTTGCAGGGCACGTATTGTACTTGGATCATCATCTGCTTTCCGCAGGTTCTAGGAGATCGCTTCAGAGAGCAAAGGTGATCGTTCGCCATTCGTTGGACAACTGCACGAGTGTGCTTGCATGGGCCGTGCTTAGGGATCAGCTTCCCGAAGCCGCGATCAATCTGGCCGCATATGGCGCAGTGACCGATCCGCCTGTGTCTGGTCGTCTAACCCGCGAAGTCCTGTCGAAGACGAACTGGAACCTCAATGGGTACGAAGGCCACATGCTCGCGCTCGCTCTCTCTTCCAAGAAATGTACTGAAGTACTGAGACGGAGGATCGTGAAAGATTTAGCGGCGCTTCGATTGCCTCATGAGACAGCTGCAGTGCATCGACTCGCTGATCAGCAAGCGGCAGCGATGTTGAGAATCCGGAAGCAGCTGCATGATCGAGCAAAAGTGAGAGGACGAGTTGTTATCGCTCAAGCGGGTCGATTGGCACTCGGAACATCAGCTGAATTACTCTTAGATGTTCCAAACGTGACTGTGACCTTGGTCTATAACACGACAGGGATACCTGGACAATCACGCGTATCAGTGCGAGGCACCGACGAATGCACTCAACACCTCGGAAAGCTTCTCTCCAAGCTTTCCCGGAGGGTCGGCGGCGAAGGGGGAGGACACATGCTTGCCGCAGGAGCAATGGTGCCGACCAAACGATTGCATCAGTTCCTACGATTCTTCGTTAAAGAAGTGGGACGCTGACTTCCTCACGCGACGCCAAGTCTGAAATTTGCTTGGGAGCCGCACTTCTTGCACTTACAGTAGCCTAGGCCGTCAACCGCGAATAATGTATGTTGGCCGCATGATGTGCAGTTGCCCTCGAAAGTTCTCAGCATGGTGACGCTTGAGAAGCCTTGATCAGTTTGCCTTTGCTGTCTCTCTTCGCTCTTCTTCTTGATGACCGAGGCGTGTATTTGCTGTTCCTTGAGCTTCACGAGGTACGATCTCGGTAACTTGCGAGGCATTAACCGTTCTAGCCTAGGATAGGTGAGACTGGCGTATAAGCGTGAACTAAAGTCATCTCTCGAAACCAAGTCTCGTTTGGTCTGTCGTCAGTCAACCAAGGATTCCCAAGTACGCGAGCACGAAGCCAAGGATGTAGAAAGGAAGATGTTCATTTCTCCAGAGCTTGTTAAACAAAGCAGTGATGCCGACCGAGGGCAATAGTGCGTCTGCAACGCCAATGTAGCTCCAAACGTTGGCTGGAACGGAAGCTATGAGGCCGTTCACTGTCTCGAGGCCAATCGCAAAGGCCGCTATTGGAATTGCTGGGCTCAAACCCTCAGAGAATCAACAGTTCAATTATCCGCACCAGCATTCTGGACCGTACACGGGACCTTAACTAGAAGTTTAGGAAAAGAAAGACATCTTCGGATAGACGCTCTTGGAATGAAGATGCGTGGGAAAGAACGTTCGCATTGTCAGACTTGAGCCGATGCGTGTCGGGAGTGTCTAGGCTTTCGGAGAACCCCCGGAAATTGAGGCATGGAAGAAACTATTTGTCTGGGCAAACCCAAAAGGGCTTCTTGCCGACTTGGAAGCGAATCCCGTCTTTGGTTTCAATAGCCCGTCTCCAACAAGACCTGGCATGCGCTACGGATATGTTTTCTTTGTGAAGGTGGGATCAGAGGTTGAACCTGAGCACGACGTTCGCATTAATGATTTTAGGGGTGGTCACTACGCG
>CAYGWT010000351.1:0-1843 GCA_964353625.1 uncultured Candidatus Bathyarchaeia archaeon
CTGTCAGGCAGGTATCCTAACCAGACTAGACGACCGGCCCATGACTGCGGTGAATGGGGTTAGGAAACATAAAGATTCTTCGAGAACTCTGGGATGAGATTCCGGCGCGTTGTGCGTGTGTTATTCACACGAGTCTTACACGGTTCACGTTCTTGTTTTGCCAGGAGTAGCGTCGAATCTTGGCTGAGGCACCGAAACCGCATGCCGCACATTTCTTCTTCGTAATGTGGTAGGAGTGACGGCCGCATCGTCGGCATCTGATGTGGGTCTTGGATCGGCTTCGTGGCCCAAAGGAGGGCGTGCCCTTTCCCATTCTCGTTCACCCGCATCAGCAAAACAGAACGGGTATTTATATCAACCTAGAAGAGCCCCGGTAGTCGGTGCTTGCGGTGAATCTGAAGTGTATGCGCCTAGCGGCTCGGAGGCGGACTCACGAGTACCACGTTGTCGCCTCTCACGATGATTGTTCCGATCTTCTTTGCATTGTCAGGGTTCGTGATGTCATCAGCGTCCTCGAGGACGAGGTTCATGTGCTGATCGTAACTGTAGAGTTTTCCCCTCACAGTGCGGCCGCCTTTAAGTTCGACCAAGACGACCTTGCCTAAGCTTTCGTCGAAAATCTTCGTGGCGACATCGGAAGACATTCTTTCGTGTTCTCCGGTTGGGGTTGAAGTCTAAGCACCTACCCACACAATTTAAGGGTTAGGGTCTCAAATCAACCTTCAACCAGAAACTTTCTGCAACACAGACTGGTTGCCTACGAATACGCTCACAATTGGGGGAAGATGACTTCGAAAAGGATAGCTCTCAAGTCCAGTGAGGCAAAGCGAGTGCTCCAGGAATTCGGACAGAAGTTCCCAGCATTCGCGGCAGAACTTCACAGCAAGCAAGTAGTCGAAGAGATAGACGTGGAGAACGGCAAGTTGTACATTCTCGACAACAAGCCCTTCGCGGTCTCCACGGCAAGTGGCTTGTTCCCAAGCCTAATGAATGACGACGTGTTGAGAACGCTTCCATCGATCACAGTTGACATGGGTGCGATCCCGCATATTTGTAATGGAGCCGATATCATGAGACCAGGAATAAGCGTGATCAACGGCGAATTCGGGAAGGGGGCCGTTCTTCTAGTCAAAGACATCAAGTTCAGCAAATCGATTGGAATCTGTATTGCAGAGGTTTCATCCGGATCTATGCAGACAATGGGAAAAGGAAAAGCTGCCAAGAACGTGCACTATGTCGGCGATAGTTTCTGGCAGGCTATGAAGCCGGATTAGTTCACTTCATGCCAAGTTCTAGTTGATTTGTTGAGCCCATCTCGCGTCACATATACGTGGGGTTGCACACGTTCCTGATAGTAATGGCTGTGGTTCCCGAAGGTTTAAACTGACGCTCCCGACCGTTCTATCCGAGCCTGCAAGCTACCAGTGTCATCCTATGAGCAAACAGGGAGCTAATGATGTCTCTGACTCACGGTATGTCAGAGCTATGCCGCTAAGTCAATTGAAGGATCTTGACTCTATTGAACGCGTGTTGTCTGCTGGCAACGTTTTAATAATCAAGATCACCCCGATCGCGAAGAGGAGCGTTGAGGAGACAAAGGTCGCTATCAACCAGCTCACAGACTTCGCAAAACGCCAAGGCGGTGACATCGCTAGACTAGGAGAAGAACGGGTCGTGCTGACTCCGCCCGGAATTAGGATTTGGCGAGAAAAAGGTCAAGCAGCAAGCCCATCGTCAACCCCCGAAGGGCACGGCAGCTAATTGGCTGTGCAGTAATCCTCTATCGCGTATAGTTTACTTCAGCCTGATCGTCTCACATAGATCAGGCGCGATCGCCCTGACC
>CAYGWT010000352.1:0-2800 GCA_964353625.1 uncultured Candidatus Bathyarchaeia archaeon
CGCTGAGAGATTGAGCTTGCTTGCCAGATAGATTTCCCTGTGCAAAGAACGCACTCCATCGCTCCAGTGGTCGAACACCGCTCGGGCACCGTCAGCTGTGTTGAGTACTGGCTCAGTCTCAACCTCATGGAGGCCACGTTCTACGGGGAGCTCGATCCCTGCTGAGGAAATCTCATGCAATACGCCGTCGACTGCAATCGAGACTGATTTGACATTAGAAGTAATTATGAGACTGGCCTTGCTCGTATCAGTGATCGTTATCTCAAATGGAAATACTGTTCCGTTCTGATTGCCATACCACCCCTCATGCCACCAGATGCGAACAGAAGTTACAAGTTTCCAGAGACCTGGCTGATCACGACCGATCACTCGGAATGTGAACGCGTTGCGTCCAGCAGGTACGATCAGTCCTTTGCAGGCAAGCACGTAACTGGTTGCGGCGTCCAAGATCGCGATATCAGTCGAAATTGAGGCAGAGTAATCAACCGTAACGACAACGGTGAAGTCTTGGTTTGGTGAGATATCGGGGGGCGCTTTCACGCTCGCGATTTTTGCCATAGGAAGTTGCTCTGCCGCATGAGTTCTCGAACTGTTTGAAGAAATCACTACAAGGAGAAGCAAGAAGAAGAGCAGCTTCGTTTTTCTTGCACTAAGCCCAAGCATATGTTCGACCATTGAGCATTTCGTCTCTATTCTTCTTGTAGTCGGGGTGGCCACATCCGCTAGCCATTAGTATACGCTACTCTATGAAACTCCTCCTATCGCATTGAGCCTTGTGCGTCAAGTTTGGAGACTAGGAAGCCATGTCTTCAGAAGACAATCGAATGCAGGAGCGAGTTCTGAAGAGACTCTCCATTGAGATCGCGGGCACAAGGGATGTGGCTGCAGGTTGCGAATGCGGAGATGGTGCGTATTCAGCTCGACCCGAGGGTCAAGGTGTTCTCTTAATCATCGAGGATTATCCAGAAGGCCTGCGCTATCATGCTCGAAGAATGAATGATCGCCCGGTGATGATCCTTGCTGCCGACAAGTCACTTGTTGAATTGGACGTTCGAAAGGGTGCAATGGGTGAGTTCATTATCGAACGGTTGTTGACGCCGTATCGTCCATTCCTGAACCCTGAGTTGCTTGAGTCAATTGAGATCGACGCGAAGGAACGAATACTGAGGGAGGAACTGACCGAGCTGGTTCTCGAATATGGAGAGATGGCGCGAGAACTATCGATTCATGAAGACTATCTTCTCCTGGCTCGAGTGAGAAGACGAGCGAGAGTGTTCGTTCCTGCTGCAAGAACTTATTCTCTCTTGCTTGAGCCTTCCGTTCGCGATGCAAATCTCCAGCGGATGGCTCCGGGCTATCGGAGAGCAGCACAGAGGCTCGTCCACGCAGGAATCCTTCGACAGGAAGGTTCAGCATATCTGCTCGAAGATGCATTTGTTGATCATCTGCTCAAGGGTAAGCAGACGAGCAAAGCCATCAACATAATGCAGGCTGGAAGGCGAACTCTACAAGCATACTTGGCGCATGGAAGAGCCGCATACCTAACCCCCGATGTTTTGACAAGGGAGCTCGTATCTTCACTTGGGTCCAGTCTCTTCGGTGACTTTCAATCTGAGACTCTTGAGGACCCAAAGAAGTACTTGTCCTTAAGGACGACTACAGGACTCGCGAGTCTAGCAGAACGGTTCTCGATCGAGAAATTCGCAGAGGGTTTTAGGCCAGGCGTAATGGTCACTGTCTCCCCGCTCGGAAACGCCCTCAACGAGGTGTATCTCATTACGGCAGGCAATGAAAGGTTCGTGACGAAGAAGTTCACAGAATGGCAGGGCTTCAAGTGGTTCACTCTCGGTGTTGTTTCGCTCGGCACCCGCCTTTTCTCAGTCTCTGGCAAGGCAAGGCTCGAGAATGAATACGCTATCAATCGCTTTTTGTCCAAGCGCCACGTGGCGGTCCCAGAGATCCTCCACATCAGTTTGTCGGATCGTGTTCTGGTGGAACGGTATATTGAAGGGTCGTCATTGGTAGAGCTCACTAGGGAAGCTGTTTCGAGCAAGTCAATCTCTAAGGATCACTACGCGGCAGTCTCCAAGGCCGGGTCGGCGCTGGCGAAAATGCATTCGTTCGGAGTAGCGATGGGGGACTCCAAACCAGAGAACTTCCAGTACGGCATCGACAAGGAGGTCTACGCTCTTGATCTTGAACAGGCCGGGAAGTCTGGAGACAAGGCTTGGGATGTGGCTGAGTTCCTGTATTACTCCGGCCACTATGTTTTCTCCTCGATTCCGTCGGCAGGGTTCAGGGAATACGTCGACGCCTTCATTCGCGGATACCGAGAAGGCGGCGATGAGAACGTGCTGAGAAAAGCAGCTGGCGCGAGGTATGGTCGAGTCTTTTCTCTTTGGACGCCTCCGCTTGCTTTTCTCGAGATATCGAAATCCCTGAGAAGGCCAGCCTGAGCGAGGAGTTGAAATCGTGCGACTTGTGCGTGGTCGACAGTTTCGAGTCGCAATATTCGATCTTGACGGTACCTTAACTGATACTAGGAGCATTTGGCAGCACCTTCATGAGAAGTTTGGAACCTTAGACGTGGGAAAAGGAACTGCGGAGATGTACCAGAAAGGCCGAATAGACTACGAGGAATGGGCAAAGCTGGACGCGGCTTGCTGGAAAGGTATCTCTTTAACCGCCCTTCTTCCGGCTCTGGGCGAGATTCGCTACACGCTAGGTGCTCCTGAGATCATCGAACAACTCAGAAATCATGGGATTCGAACAGGGATTGTAAGTGCGGGCCTATCCGTAC
>CAYGWT010000353.1:0-1546 GCA_964353625.1 uncultured Candidatus Bathyarchaeia archaeon
TGCTACAGTATGTATGTGGAGGAATCTTGCACAGGCTGCTTGGGAGGGAAGTATACACGTCTGCTGAATGTTGCGGCATCAACTACGCCGTCCGCTATCGTGAGGGGGCTCTCGAAATCCGGGGCAGACCGTTTCCAAGCAGGACCTTGACAATGGAGATTGGTGAGATCAAGTCGATTGAACTGCTAAGAAAGAGTGTGATGCCTCCAGCGGTGATTGGCACAGTTTGCCTTGCACTGGCATCGATACTTGGACTTGGAGAAAAGGAGTTGGCGGCAATTGTACCGTTGAGCCTCCGCACTCCTTTGGAGCTACTGACACTGGGAGCTACCGTAGTCTGTTTGATAGTGCTGATCTTCAGGTTGTCTCTCAGTAGTATCATCTTGAAACCAATCGGATCTCCTGCGATTACAGTTAGGATGGTTCCGACCAGTAACGCGCGGCGTCTCCTCACGCTCATTCAACAGGTCCCACCGCCGAAATAACCCAATGAGAAGGACTGTTGATTGAGTCGTGAGTCGGAGAGAATCAAAGAAGGCGACAAGATACTCCTTTTTTGGGATCAGCGTAGGCAGTGGCTTCTCGATGTAGAGAAGGAGAGACAGTTTCACACACACAAGGGTGTCGTGAAACTCGTCGATGCAATTGGAAAAAGATACGGTGATACGATAGAGAGTTCGCTTGGACTGTTTTTCTTGATCTTGCGTCCAACCACGTACGATCTTCTTGGTCATGTTGCGCGTCCGACTCAGATAATGTATCCTAAGGATATCGGGCTTGTATTGCTCAAGCTTGGCCTCTCGTCTGGTAAGGTTGTGATCGAAGCGGGAACTGGTAGCGGCGCGATGACTCTCGCGATGGCGAACGCCGTCAAGCCAGATGGACATGTCTATTCCTACGAGATTCGATCAATTTTCCGAGATTCCGCGAAGAGAACACTCAGAAGAGCTGGCCTTGACGAGTATGTGACGCTGGAACATCACGATGCGAAAGAAGGCTTCATACAGAACGAAGTTGACGCGGCACTCATCGATTTGGGGGAACCTTGGGCTGTGATCCCACAAGCTTGGAAAGCGCTACGGGGAGGAGCCCCAATCTGTTCCTTCAGCCCAACCATGAACCAGGTGGAGCGGACTGTTGTCAGCATGCGGGGCAAATTCGCGAACATTCAGTGCTTGGAGTGCTTCATTCGTGAGATTCGCGCAGAGGAAGGCAAGATGAGACCTGCGACGGTGATGACGGGCCACACGGGCTACCTTACCTTCGCCAACAAGATCTACCCATCTAGTGAGGATCAGGTGTCTGCGGACCATGCGGAAACGTTTAATCAGGGCTACGCTTCCAATTTGCGCCTCTAGGCGATAAACAATGAACGCTAATGTCAAACGTGAACCCCAAAGCATGGCCGTGCGACTGGCCCTGACGGTGGTCGGGGCGTTGCTGATGGTTGGGTCGCCTTACGCTCTTCAGGTGTCAGGGCTGAGCGGTCGTCTTGGGAGAACGATAGTAATCGCAATAGAATTGGTTCTTCTCGCAGTTGGTTTTG
>CAYGWT010000354.1:0-1574 GCA_964353625.1 uncultured Candidatus Bathyarchaeia archaeon
TGAAGAGTTGGGCTCGGAGATGTGGCGATAGAGGCCATTGTTGTCAGAACCAGCGATCTAGCCGAACTCGCTGTTGTTGGAACCTGGGTCGTTGAAGCCGTTGTTGATATTCCCGCTGAGAATTTTCTTTCAACGGCGAGAACATCATCAATCACAAATCCCGCATCAGAATATCCTGCCTCGCGAGACAAGCCTCCCGGGGGCGTGAGGCGGTCTCCGCTCCCGGAGAATCCGAGGATTACGGTGGTGGTTTGAGGAGGCACATACATTGACATCGTTAGACTCTGCCAGGCCTCAGTGAGTGTCTCCCCATTGACTGTCACTTGATCCAGCGTAGCGGCCGATTGAAGCGAGGCAACCGAGAAGACAAGAGTCGGAAGGGGTAGGCCGTAACTTGAGCGGCCGCTTGGATAGATTCCTCGGTACCAAAAGCTTATGGTCAGATCCGATCCTGGAGTAGCCGGGACCTGTCTTTGTAGCGAGAACTTGCCATAATTGCTTCTATAATCTACGCCCATTAGCACGGCAGATTTCCCGGCGTGTGCAGATCCCATCAATGCCCCTTGCGCTTCAGTCAGAAGGGCGGTGACTCCGTCTATTTTCCAGTTTCCAAGTCCTGATTCGAAGTCCTCCGTGAAAAGCGTCTGCGAAGTGAGAACAGCACTATCATTTGGTTTCACCGGGACCTCAAACCTCTGCCACGCGTCATAGCCCCCCGAAGAAACAACAGCCCAGCCTCCTCGTCGAATGGAGTATAATGTTGCTTGAGTTTGCCCAACCTGAAGTTCAACAACGGCGATGAGGTGCCACACTCTCGCCTGCGCCGGAGCGTGCAGTTGAATCTTGTACGTTTTGGTGTTCGAAATCTGAACTTGCTCGCCTGATTCTGAGGGGCTGAACGCCAGCGTGGTACAAGTTGCAACATCGTTACCTTCGCAAATCTCAATTCTGACTATGTAAGAAGGATAGGCAGGAGCAAATGTAGATAGGTCCAACCATTCGGCTCGGACCTCCAGCGTGAAGTTATCTCCAATTCGCACCGTATCCGGAACTACGATGGCGACAACACGGAGATGCGCGGCTTCCACCAGAGGCGCCTGAACCAAAAGTGTGGAGCTGATCACAAGAATCACTAATGTCATCGAAGTGAAAGGTGCCTTGTTCATGATTGCTCCAGATGCCTTGGGTCAACATATTACACTTGCTAGAAAACATGGGAATGTTCTTGGTTAGCAAGAAGATTGACCCACGTTTCGTTCGCGAGGTTCTCGACTAGGATTGAGAAAGAAGGCTGGAGTGATTTTAGGGGTAGTCGAGTGAAGGTTCGAGTCGTAGTTGAGTGTGAAAACGTTCCTCCACACATCAATCATTTGATATCGATTCTCAAGTGAGGTGTGTATCTATTGTTTCTTGATCATGTAGAGAAAGGGTTAGCCGAGGCTATCGTCGTTGTCTCTGCCACAGTAGCGGTGTCTCTTCTTCTAATCCATTTCCTCCGTGCAAGCAGGTTGTTCTTTGGTTGTTCAGGGATGCGAGTTCGGTTGCTCCGTTGCGTTCGCAACGCTACCCTGGCT
>CAYGWT010000355.1:0-5038 GCA_964353625.1 uncultured Candidatus Bathyarchaeia archaeon
TCGTGGGATTCCTTAGCGGATCAGATGTGAAAACTCAGATTCTAATTGGCAGCTCGATCCTGATCCTCGTCGCAGGCGCGATAAACTACGTCTATAGAGAATGACTCACTCGCTCGATCTTGTCCGTGGTCCTAGGTTCGGGAGGAGCAGTTTAGTCCGTCTGCTTGAGCCAAACGCTTCCGTGACTGCCGAGTTACCGAGCTATCATTGTCGGATCTTGATGTATTCATAGGCTGACGGTGCAGTATCGAAGGCGTAGTGTACTTTCTGGAAGTCTCTGCGGAATGCCGATACGTCAGCTTTGATTTTTTCGGGAGACTCCTTGTCGATAACCACGCGTTTGATGAATTCAGCTATCTCCACCATTTGTGACCGTTTCATGCCGAGGCGTGTAATCTCGGAGACTCCAAGTCGTATCCCGCCTGGATTATGATAGTGGCGTCCGGCTTGAATGTCACCTGGGAGTAGTTGTCGATTCACGATGATGTTCGCTTTCTCGAGGGTTTTCTCAATGTCTCCTCCGAGGCCGTACTTGGTCGTGTCAATCGCGATCTGATGCGACTTCGTGAATCCTCTACTCTCAGCAAGCGTGTTCAATCCGCATTCGTACAGCGCCTGTCCGAGCGCTTGAGCATTCGCAACTATATCGGACGCATATTCGCGACCAAATTCAAGCATCTCCGCAAACGCGATGGCTTTCCCGGCGACGGTGTGGAGGTGATGATTGCTCGTGTTCGATGGGAAAGTCGCCGTCTTGATCTGCTCTGCATATTTCTCGAACGAGACTACAGCGCCGCCTTGAGGGCCGAAGAGCGTCTTGTGCGTACTCATCATCATTACATCCACGCCTTCGCGGAGCGGATCCTGAAACTGTCCGCCAGCTATGAGACCTGAAACGTGTGCAGCATCATACGCAATATTCGTGCCAATTCCGTGGAAGTACTCGGCCAGTTCCTTGACAGGGTGGGGAAACAGGAAGAGGCTTCCGCCGAATGTTGCGAGCTTGGGGCGCTTGCCGTCCTTGCTCAGCTTCTCGACTCTGTCCTTAGTCTTGTCTACGTCGATGTTCATCTCGTTGCGGTCAAAGACGAAATATTCCACATCCAAGCCGTGGACGCTGCCGGCGGTTCCGTTGAAGTCCTTCTTTGCCATGGAGATGTGGCCGCCGCTCGGAATCGCCAGAGCCATCATAACGTCTCCTGGCTTCGTGAAGGCCGTGTAGGTGACGAGGTTCGCGCAAACGCCAGACACTGGGCGGACATCCACGAATTCGGCGTGAAAGAGCTGTTTCGCCAAGTCGATGCAGATCTGTTCCACTTGATCGATGTACGTGCATCCGGCGTAGACGCGCTCGCCAACCCATCCTTCCGCGTAACGGTTGCCAAAATCGGAAACAATTGCTTCACGGACCGCTGGGCTCGGAATATTCTCAGACGCGATGAGCGGGATGCTCTCAGAGAACCAACTGTGATGTTGCTCGAGTAGCTCGAACACCTTATCATATGAGCTCTTGAACGAACTCAACAATGCTTCCTCTGGTGCAAGAATAGGTGAGGGTGAACTAATCACTCTTTAGATAGCCTGCGTAGCACTGCTGGAGCGTTAGGGGGCTGTCTTGGAGTGCCCAAACGTCGACAGAGTCGAAGGCAGAAGACAGGCACATCTACTAAGGCCAAGGCAAAGGCGAGGAAGTACTTTGCTGTCGTCGCGAACCGCTGGGACAAGATGCGCGAAGACTTCTTCGATGAGACCGTAGCGGACTCGATACTGAAAGCCTCGGACGTGAAGCCAGGAAATACCATAGTTGATGTGGGCTGTGGAACCGGCTTCCTGACCCGGCAGGCTGCTCTGCAGACACAGGGCAAGGGAAGGATAATCGGCGTGGATCTCTCCCTCTCAATGCTAGAAACGGCAAGAGACAACCTAGCCAAACTTAGACTGCTCGACACTGTGGAACTCCGAGCCGGTGATGCAGAAAATATCCCCGTTCAGGATGGTTTTGCTGACGCAGTCGTGGGCAATATGATTCTCCATCATTGCCCGAGACCGAAACGAGCGATCTCTGAAATGACGCGAATCCTCAAGAATGGTGGCAGGATCGCAGTCGCAGATCTGGAGAAGCATAAGGAGCATTGGTTGCGGGGAGAGATGGCTGATCGGTGGCTTGGATTTGAATTGGCGAAAGTCCGGAAGTGGTTTGAGGATGCTGGCCTAGAAGATGTGAAGGTGGAGCTTGCTAGAACGAAGTGTTGCGGTATATCCCTGCATGGAAGGAAGGCTGAGATCGGAATCTTCGTCGCGAGCGGATCGAAACCTATGCGTCCGTTGATGCTGTAAGCGCTTATATTCTTCTATTCCGTAGCCGGCATCGTGATGGCGTCTTGGCACAATCGTCGGTTGCTGCTAAGTTCGCCGTTGCTGCTGCTTTGGCTGCGACAACTGCCGTTGCGACTTTGATGGTTCGAGTTCCAATCCCGGCGACAAACGGATACCTGAATTTCGGAGATATCTTGGTTTTCACCAGCGCTCTATTGTTCGGTAGATTTGTCGGAGGTCTTGCAGGCGGAATAGGCTCTGCTATAGCTGACATGATCGGATACCCGCCTTTCGCCCTCTTCACGTTGGTAATCAAAGGCTTGGAAGGCTTTGTCGCGGGTTCCATCAGAGACGGAAAGAGCAGTCGTCGCGATTTCCTTGGGTGGCTCGTCGGTGCGATCGTGATGGTTTCAGGCTACTTCTTGGCAGAAGCATACGTGATGGGTTTCGGCGTTCCAGCAGCAGTTGGCGAAGTACCCTTCAATCTTGTTCAAGTTCTCTCAGGGGCGATCATTGCGATTCCTCTTGCTCGCGGGCTCAGAAAGAGGATACCTAAGATTCTGATCTAGACTTCGAATTAGGTTCCGATCAGTGTCTTGATGTGCTCCATCTGTTCCCGGGAAAGTCGTTTTCGCGCCATGAATGATACTCCATCATCTGCCTTTCTCGGGATTAAGTGGATGTGGATATGAGGTACGAGTTGGTGTGCGGCTTTTCCGTCGTTGACGGAGATGTTTGCTCCTTGGGCTGACATCTTCTTCATGATTGTCTCATTGAGCTCCTGAGCTTTAGTGAAGAGTTTGGCAACTTCAGCTGGAGGAATCTCTCCGAATCGCTCGTAGTGGCGCTTTGTTACAAGCAATGTATGCCCATCCGCGATCGGGTGATTATCCAAGAAAGCCATTAGGTCATCGTCCTCATACACGATGTGAGCAGACGCCTTTCGGGCTATAATATCGCAGAAAACGCATGACAAGTCTAACAGCTTCCGTCGAGATTCCATGATGTCTTGAAGATATTCTTTCCGAGAGGTTCCCGTGAGGTTTGTACTTTCACTTTGCTCTCTCGCTTATCTGCTCCCCGCTGCTTCATATCATATTCTGATGACCGATGCCACCAAGACCTCCCCTCCTCACAATCATAGGCAACGAATCTAGACTCAGAATCATTCTGGCTCTAGCAAAGCATGTAGGCGATCCGCTCAGCGTATACAAGATCGCAAAATTCAGCGGTCTAGAAAGGAAAGCGATTAGGCCGCATCTGAGAAAGCTTGTTGAAGCCGAATTGATTCAGGCAAAAGCGTATGGGCCAATCTTTGTTTACCGCCTGAACAGGGAAAGCATGCCAGTACAACGCCTCTTGGACCTGTTCAACGAGTCAAGAATGCTCGGTGAAGCTCCCGTTCCATTAATCTGCTATCCAATGTGTCAATAGATACTTGCTATTTCACTTGCGTTCGGACCAGGCCAGCAGTGTTTCCTGAGACAAGTCAGTTCGCCTCAGGTTCGAGAGCCTGACTCCTACAAGACGGATCTTTCGGGGATCCTTCTCAAACTCGCTGAAGAGAAAATGCACTGAACTCTGGACGACGTTGAGCCGATTCGTGTAATCGCTCCTACTCTTCGCTCGAGTGAATGTTGTGAAGTCTTCAAACCTGAGCTTAAGGCCGATCGTTCTCCACAGAAACCCGTCTTGCACCGCTCGCGCGTGCACCTCTCTAGCAAGCTTGTCCAGTGTTTCAGCAACCACAGCTCTATCCTCGAGATCTTGCTCGAAGGTCAGTTCAGTGCTGATCGACTTGATGTCGTATGATGTCACGACAGGCGTCTCGTCGATTCCGTTTGCGATCTGCCAAAGCATGATTCCCCATTTTCCAAACAGTTCAACAATACGTCCGGCAGGATAACTTGCGAGATCTCCAATCGTCTTGATACCCACTGTCTCTAGAATTTCGCTGGTTTTCTTTCCAACCCCACTTATTCGCGATACGTGGAGGGGACGCAAGAACGACGATGCTTGATCTGGAGCGACGACCGTAATCCCATCCGGTTTCTGGTAGTCTGACGCGATCTTCGCTATTGCCTTGTTCGGCGCTACACCGATCGAGCATGTCAAGCCTTCTCGATCTTTGATCTCTCCCTTGATCCTCCTAGCGACTTGCGTGGCTTCATCAAAATCAGCTGCCTTATCGGACAAGTCTAGAAACGCTTCATCTAGACTCATCGGTTCGAGTTTCTTGGAGAAGCTACGGAGAATGTCCATCAAGTGTGCGGAGATTTCCTCGTAGAGCGCAAAGTTGGGCCTAAGATACACTCCTTGAGGGCACAGTCGATAAGCGCGCGATATTGGCTGAGCAGAGTGGACGCCGAACTTCCGCGCCTCATAGGAACAGCCTGCAACGACACCACGCCCTTTACCTTCTTTTGGATCTGCGCCCACTATGATTGGGAGACCAGTCAACGCTGGGTTCTGTCGTCTCTCCGCCGACGCATAGAAAGCGTCCATGTCGACATGGAGTATTATTCGCTGCACCGAGGATCCAGCGCTCAATAGCCTTCTCGACACTGAACTATTAAACGACACAACAATTCGATTTACATTTGGAATGGAAGTTCAATGCGGATCATCATCTACGGCGCCGGTTGCATAGGCTATGTCTTTTCGCCGTCTTCTGGCAAGGAAGCTCGTACGTAGAGAGTACTTTCACTGTCACACTTGCAGG
>CAYGWT010000356.1:0-2608 GCA_964353625.1 uncultured Candidatus Bathyarchaeia archaeon
TCTCCGTGAGATCCCCACTTTGCCTGCATGACATCTTGTTGACTTGTCTTGGTGGGTTGGCCTGTGCTCGGTCCGGCGCGCATCACGTCCACCACAACGCATGGCGTCTCTGTCATAGCTGCGAGCCCAATGTTTTCTTGCATCAAGCTGAAGCCTGGGCCTGATGTGGCTGTCATCGATTTGACGCCGGAATATGATGCTCCGATCACTGCGGCCATTGAGGCGATCTCATCTTCCATTTGCAGGAAGACGCCGCCAACTTCAGGAAGTCTTCTTGACATGTGTTCAGTGATCTCTGTGGCTGGTGTGATTGGGTAACCGGCGTAGAACCTGCATCCTGCTGCCAAAGCGCCTTCGGCGCAAGCTACGTCTCCAAGCGTGAAGTAAGCGCCAGCAGGAACGTCTCTTCTCAGCGTCTCTTTACCTTCTCAGCGAGAAATATTGCAAAGTCGGGGCAGACTTCTTCACACACGCCGCATCCAGCACATGAGGCGGAGTCCTTGACTCGAGGTGGATGTGCCCCTCTGAAATTCAGTTTTGTACTTTGCTCTAGAACATGTTTCGGGCAGAACTCTATGCAGAACGAGCAGCCTTTGCATCTATCTTCAAGGATAACGATCTCCACGTCTCTAAGCTTCAATGTGTGAGAAACCGACATCGGTCGCTGTGCGGGTGCAGCCGGTGAATTCGGCGGCACAAGCATTTGAGCTGTGGCGCTCAACTCGCCCGTGGCCGATTCTTGGCGGTTGTTAGAGATCAAATCAAGTTCTGCCTGCCAAGTATGTTCCGTACTGTCATACATATACCGCGCCTTACTACTCTACCCCTTGTATTTACAAATCGAACTTTCTCCTGTCCTGAATACATATTCTCAGTACAATCCCACCGCATTTCGGCAGTTCCGGACGCCACTGCTTGTCTCAGCTGAGGAGGCGATGGAGGCAAAGCATGCCCACCGCTCCTAGCAGCGTAATCTATATAGAAAGAGAGGACTGTCCGGTGTTCACTGATTCCTTCGTAGCCAAGAAAACCGTAGAACAAGCCCCGCGACAAGGCCTCCTGCGTGCGCTAGGAATCCTCCGCCCGCGAAAATGTCAAGTCCTCCGTAGAAGACAATTCCGACGAGTCCTCGGATTCCTCCCGCGGCTGCTAGGAGGCCCCAGATGGCGCCTGATGCACCGACTCCGACAGCGTCGCCGCCAAGAAACAAGAATGCTATGTTCCCCGCGAGGCCACTTGTGAAGTACGTGATTATCCATCGGTTCACTGAAACCTGCTCTTCCAATGCGGTCCCAAAGAGAAGGAGAAAGAACACGTTTCCTCCAAGATGCAACAAGTTTGCATGAAGGAACATTGATGTGAAGAGCATCCATATCGCCCCGTGCCAAACTTCGGCGTTGACTTGCAGAAATGGATACACAACGCCGAGGTCAGGTTCTAGAAAGTTCCCTGCTAAGATGCCAGTAGTTACGTAGATGATAACTAGAATTGTGGCCATCCACACGCTAGGAGATTCGCTCAGTCTCGAACTTGTTCCTGCAGTCAAAGCCTTCCCTCAAGGTTGAAGAAGAAGCTCTCCAACGACGGTACTTTTCAATCTGATCATAGTATCAGTGGCTTGCGAGACTATGGTTCCAGATCTTGCAAGAATCCACGGTTCGGGGAGTGTATTCAAACGGTACCGATTGTCTGCTAGGCGTCTTTGCTTGCTCCATTCGCTGGTTGTTCGAGTGAAGGCTGAGTTATGCGGATTCCATCACGATTGTTGTTAGTGTTGATCTTACCTTGTCGAGTCTTCGTACTTTCCATGTAACGATCTCTTTCAGTTTGTCCATGGTTTCAGCTTCAACCTTCGCTACGAGGTCGTATACTCCGTAGACCATGTATGATTCCTTGACGTTAGGAATGCTTCGAAGTTGCTGCAGAACTTCTTGTTCGCCGCCTCCATCAATATTCATGAAAACAAAGGCCATTGGCATTGAACATGCCTCAGGCTTGATTTAGGCGCCTCATGCATTATGAAGGTTGCCCTCTTCGTACAGACGACCAGTGAACGGCTACAAGAACTTGCGTAGATAAGAAATCAGGGTTGATTCTCGGCTAGTTGAAGGCATAGTTGATCTGAACGTTAACGGTGTATTGCAGCTGTCCTGGCATGATAGGCGCCGGCTGTGCTGCGGCCTCGGCGAGGCCCACTCTGACAGGCTGATACGAGGACCCTAGATTGATTGAGATTGGACCAACCAGCGTGACGTCTGCCGACTTCGCAATTGCCTGAGCCTTGCTATTGGCATCCTTTACGGCTAGGTCGAGTGCTTGCGATTGTGCCTGCTGTGCCTTGGCGTCTGAGAGGCCGAAGTAGATTCCGCCCATCTCGTTTGCTCCGCTCGAGATCGCGAGGTCAAGCATCTTGCCGATCGCCGCTACATCTCTGACGGTCACACTGATCGACTGCCTTGCCGAGTAGCCGACGAGTATTGGTGGCTTTGTAGGATCCTTGGAGTCTTGGTAGGTCGGATTCAGCGAGAAAGCAACAGTCTGTATATCTTTCTCAGCGATTCCAGCCTGCCTAAGTGCGGAAATGACTTTCGACATCGCGTCATTGTTC
>CAYGWT010000357.1:0-5885 GCA_964353625.1 uncultured Candidatus Bathyarchaeia archaeon
AACGCCTGACTGAGCTACGGACCCTGAGCTTTCGGACATAACTGGGAAGTCTACTTAAGTTTTCGTAGACCAAGACAAGACCTAGAACCACATTCTCGCCCATCCGTCCGATGAAACGATTCCTACTGCTCACCAATCTCGTCATTGGAACTTCGATCGGACGACCTCGCTCGAATTGTCCAGTCCAATGCACAAACTAGCGCCCATAGGGGCGCCATGCTTCAAGTCTTATCAGGCACTTCGCCGTATTAGTACAAGTAGATAATCAATGTCGGCTCGAGTCGCACATGCAATTGTGAGTGATTGTCTGCGAATAAGACCGGATGATGTTGTGACTGTAAACACGTGGGCGCACACCATTGAACTGTCTGACGCGATACTGGAGGAGTGTTACAGAATTGGCGCCGATGCCATTGCCATACTTGACACTGACAGATCGTATTATTCGCAGCTGGAGACGCTGTCCGAAGAGAACCTGAAGGTGACATCGAAACACTGTCTAGGCACGGCCGAATACTCGACCGTAAACATCTTCATCGGCGGCCCAGCGAATCCACTACGTATGCGAAAGATACCACCCGAGAAGTTCGCGGCATTGTTCGAGGGCGAAAAAGCGCACGAGGACAAGAGCCGCGAGAAGAAGATCCGAAGCGCTTACTTGGCACAGGGGATGGTGACCCTTGAGAGAGCTCGCGCGTATGGGATCAACTTCCAGCGGTGGAAACGAATGACGGACTCTGCAACAGCTATTCGGTACGATGACATGAGCATTCTGGGCAGGCGTGTGACCTCGAACCTAGAACGAGCTAGAGAAGTACGAGTTCGATCTAGGATAGGGACAGATCTGAAGTTCTCCATACTTGGACGACAAGCTCAGATTAACGACGGAATCATTGACGACGACGATATTAGGCGTGGAGCACTATTCACAACTCTCCCAACCGGATCGGTGACTGTTTCCATTGTTGAAGACAGCGCATCGGGGAAGATTAGTTTCGATCTGCCAATACAGCAGGTCGGCAAAGTGATCCACGGCCTTCAATGGGTGTTCGAGAACGGACGTGTCACGACTTTCAACGCAGAGAAGAACCTAGACGCGTTCAAACCCATATTCGAGAAAGGACACGGAGACAAGGACAAGATTTCCAGCCTCACAATTGGACTGAACCCGCGAGTGAGAACCGGATTCCTCAATGACAACCTATCAAAAGGAGCCGTTACGATCGCAATAGGATCAAACCTTTCAGTTGGCGGAAAAAACGACAGCGACTACGGCTTCCAAGGCACCCTGAGCCAAGCCACCGTGGAACTTGACGGAAGAACACTCGTAGAGAACGGCAGAATCGTGGTCTAACCGCCACTATCCATCGGTCACGAATAATACCATCCCACGCCTAGTTCCACCTGAGATGAGATGGGAGCATTATCACTCATCGGAATGGGTTTGCACGACGATAACGGCCTAACATTGCGCGGCCTAGAATCCGCTAAGAACTCGGATACTATCTACCTTGAACTCTACACGAGCGTCATGCCCGGGCTTTCAGTGGATCGACTACAACGTACTCTCGGAAAGAGAATCAATATTCTTACCAGGAAAGATCTAGAGGAAAACGCTGAAAGCACGATACTCTCAAATGCAAAGCAAGCACGCGTGGCTCTCCTTACGCCGGGAGACCCGATGTCGGCAACTACACATGTTGGGCTTCTGCTCTCGGCGAAGCAACTTGGGATTCCAACAACGATCATTCATTCAGCTTCAATAATCACCGCAGCGGCTGGGGTTGCAGGACTAGAAGTCTACAAGTTCGGCAGGACCATCACGATTCCCTCACCTACAACTAACCCCTTTCCGGAATCAGTATACGAGTTCATCAGCGCTAACAAGGGAATAGGCCTACACACGCTCGCACTCTTGGACCTCGAGCAAAGAGCACTGACAGTTCCGGAGGCAATTCAAGTCCTTCTCAAGTTGGAATCCGTCAAGAAAGCAGGTCTGGTGACGGAGGAGACACTCATGGTGGTACTTGCGCGTGTGGAAGCGCCCGATTGTGTAGTGAAAGCGGATACGGTAGGAAATCTCGTCAAAGCAGATTTTGGTGAACCTCCATGGTCAATCATTCTACCAAGCAAACTGCATTTTGTGGAGGTGGAGGCACTGCAATTGCTGGCCGGAGCTCCGAGAGAACTCTTGGAGGCTCACAGATGAGCGAAGACCCCAAAGAACGGACGCGAGTCTATCTGATAGCCATTGAGAAATCCATCAAGCTGGTCGAGACTATCAGCAATCCGGATGCGCTTCGTGTCATAGACTATGCCAAGAGATATGTGGCTGATTCCAGGTATTTCCTTGAAACAGGGAGGCCGACAACCGCTCTTGCGTCAGTTGCCTACGCCGAAGGGCTTCTGGACTCGCTGAACATAATTGGCATAACGGATGCGAAAGACCCAACTCATTGAAGCCAGTCACATCTTTGCCACTTGAGAAATAATATCCCATTGATCATACCATTTGAGGGTTAGGAGGCAATGACGACATGGACGTGAGCAAGCAAGATGAGAAGGATCTGCTGAAATTCATCTATCTTCTGCAACTTCGAAGACCATTCTTCACCAAAGCTGAGCTGATGAATAGGACAGGACTGGATTCCAGCAAATCTGATGACGTCTTGAAACAGTTCACGTCATCTGGAATGTTGGAATGCAAGAACACTGACGAGTATTCGTTGCTTAGCAAGGGAAAATCAACGCTAGGGATAGTTCTCGTAGGGGGCGTCTATGACATACTCCATCTTGGCCATCTTGCCGTTCTTGCCGAAGCGAAAACGTATGGAGATATTCTGGTCGTTGTCGTGGCAACTGATGTTACAGTTGAGACACTTAAGGGTCGCAGACCTGTGTTTCCGGAAGAAGATAGGCGTGCGCTGGTTGAGTCGCTGAGACCTGTTGATGCAGCTATCCTTGGGTACGAGGATGTTGGTATGGGTTATGAGCAGGTAATTGATGAAGTCAAGCCCAACATAATTGCGCTTGGATATGATCAAGATTCGGTCGCTCGGATGGTCACTGAGCTTGTCGAGAGGAAGAAACTCAGTATCCGAGTGGTGCGGCTTTCCAAGTTTGATAAGGAGAAGTACCTGAGCTCTTCAGCGATCAGACAGAGATTTTTCCGAGAGACGGGCTGATGATGCGTGCCCTCACTGTATCACCGTCTCTTAGCCCGAGTTTCACTCTCAAATTACTCGCTGCAATTACCTCGACTACGTCACCCGCGTAGTGTGTTCTGACGGCGGAGATCAATGCTCCATCCTCTGCATCATTGATCTTGGCTTTGTAACACACTACAGGCCCGAATGTTCTCTCGCCGTCACGAAACCCTTCAATCTGGACATGCGGAATCGTTTCGAGCAGTCTTTTCTCGTCTTCGTACTCAGGTTTGAGGCGTAGATTCAGTGTGCCTGGAAAAGGATCGAAGCCCAGCTTCTCCGCAAACTGTTTACGGTATCCTGGCTGGCTGACGTACCAAGCACCTTCGCCTATTCCAGAGAACAATATTCCTTCCAGCATTACTTCTCTTGGTCTCAATTCGAATATCGCTTTGAGCCTAAGGTGTATTTTGTTGAGTTCTTCTGAACCTTTCGCGGTAATTCTGATCGCCTCCCTGCGTGTACTTCGAGCTCTTCGGATCAGGCCAAGGGTCTGAAGTTCAATCAAATGCCGCGAGGCAGTCTGTTGGGAGATGCTAAGACTCTTCGCAAGATCCGCGGTGGTGATCGATAGCTCGCCGGAGAAGGCTCCGAGTTCTGCGAGTTTGAACAATGTCAGCAGCAATGCGGGACTCACGTTTTGGTTGACCATTTGAGCCTTCTCGACTCCTGATGCGCCAGTAGGACAGGTTCAAGACCGCGTCTGGTGATGCAGTGCTTTATGATCCTCGTCGCATCTTCGAGCGATATCTTGTGACCTACACTCACATAGAGATTCTTCTTATTATGCTGGAGAACTGCTGCGATCAAGTTCCCCTCGGAATCTAGTAGCGTTTCACCAATTTCTATGCCAAACAGTCGGCTCTTTGCCACTCCAATCGTGGGAAGATTCATGACGAGACCTACATAGCAGGCCAAGCCGAATCTTCTTGGATGTGCAAGGCCATGACCATCAACTATGCACACGTCAGGCCGGTGCTTTAGTTTGCGGAGTACTCGAACTGCCATCGGCCCCTCTCTGAATGAGAGCAGTCCAGGAATGTAGGGGAACGTTGCTCTTGCCTTGACAGTTGCGGTTTCGATGTGCTCCAAAGTGTCGTAGGTAATGAGCACGGCTGCGCCTGAAGCTTTTTCGTTGTCATATGCAACGTCAATTCCGGCAATGCGGCGTATCGGTATGGGAAGGTCGCTTTGTTGAGATACCAGTGAGGCTAACTTGTTTTGTATAGCAATCGCTTCTGGAGGGGTAGGATTCTGGGGAATATTGATTCTCTTCGAGGGCAAAGAAGTTCAGCGCATGCGCTTCTCAAGATTCTTCATTGTCTTCTCTAAAGAGGATCTGCGAGCATCAGCAATTACATCCGAGCGGGTGGCCTCAACCAGCTTCTTAGCGACATCCAACTTTCTTCGAAACGTTGGAACTATCGATGTACGGTCGAGCGAGAGAAGATCTTCGAAGAGGGCTTCCATCGATTCGAAAGTCTCTTCTGCCTCTTTCAGCTTGCCGGCTTTCAACTGATCCATCGTCCTTCTGCGAAGCTCGCCAATGAAATCGAGAAGGCCGAGGGCGAAGGACATCCAACCCACACCTACCTCACGCTGTAACAACAGCTTCTTTCGGGTCGCGTATCCCAGCAGTATCTTGGCCTCAGAGAACTCCTGCATAGCAACGACAACATAGCCGGCTTGTTTGAACTCGGAGCGTTCATTCAAGAGGCCCCGTATCTGGGCGATGCTCTCTTCCGCTTCTTTTAGAGTGGCCTTGGCCTTTGGGATCTGTTGCCTATGAACCTGGATGATCGCCCAGCTTGATTGTCGAGTGGTCTTCCTCGTTAGCTCTAGCAGCTTCTCTCTTGTCTTGTCGTAGTCAGTAAGACTCTGCTGCAATCCGGCAAGTTCGCTTTTTGATAGCAACTATGCTCGATGCTTACTCTACTGTGATGAATAAATGGGTTGGCCTAAGAACACGTGCCGTTTGAAAAGTCGGCTCATTCAACTACCTATTTGAGAGGCTCGCCTTCCTCTCTGATTCCGCTCTTGGTGATTGTCATAATGTCGAGTCCATTTCCGCTTCCTATGTCGCGCGCCATCGCGGCCTTGGCTGCTTTCTTGACAAGTTCTTTGCCTTGCTCAACGCTGATGCCTTCTTTGAACTCCGCTTCTAGGACGCCGATAGCGATCTCAGATCCGGATCCTACGGACGCGAACTTGTCGTCAATAACCGATCCTAGCGGGTCCAGCACGTAGAGGCTGGGGCCTTCGTCATCAATTCCGCCGACTATCGTCTGGGCGAGGTATGGATACATGCGTCTTTCAAATAGGAGGTTGGCCATGACTTTCGCAGCGGACCTCACTGATGCAGTCCTGTCCCGCTCTAAAGCGTACACACTCAGATGAGCCGCGACTTCCTTTGTCAAGACTTGCATGTCTGCAATGAGTCCTGCACACGCGGCGCCAATTCTGTCTGTTATCTGGAAGATCTTTCTTCCACTCTTGCTTTGCACAAAGTACCCGTAGGATACACGTCTCTCGGATGCCAGCACTACTCCGTCTTTGCATACTACACCGATTGTTGTGGCGCCGGGCATGAAGGGTTCGCTCATTCAAGTCACCAGAAACCAGTCGCAGAATCCGCATGAAATGGCGACTCTATTAAGGTTGATGTTGACTTTCCCATTG
>CAYGWT010000358.1:0-2262 GCA_964353625.1 uncultured Candidatus Bathyarchaeia archaeon
CGACGACATACTCAACCTGTTGCAGGTCCGCTCCCTGTTCTACTGAAGGCCCAGCCTCTGATGCGTGGGCAGAGATCTTGGCTATGGTCGGAGGTCCGAGTTGGACACCCATATCATCTGCCATCTGCTTGGCTTTCTTGTAGGCATTGTCGATGGCCAAACGGGTTGCCTCTGCATCTGCCTGCGCCCGCTTGGCTTGGGAAAGGTCATAGCTGACATCGCTAACTGAAGTTGCTCCGTTCGAAAGTGCAACGTCGACCAATCTAGCAAGTGCATATGTATCCTCCATAACAATCACGAGATCACGGCTAGCTCGGTAACCAGGGCGATCAAAGGATTCAAAGACATAATAGTACGCAGTATTCACGTCCACTCGGTAGAATGATGATGCATTCTTTAGTGCGGAGACGATCTCGTTCGTCGTCTTTGCGTTGAGTTCCGCAGCTTGGGCGGCGTTCTCAGCATTCGTAGTTATCGTAGTCTTAAACGAAGCGATATCGGGACTTGCGACGACCGACCCGGTACCAGTTACTAAGATTGTGTTCTTTTCAGATGGTTTTGCCAGAGTGAGTCCGTATGACATGTAGAGTGCAGCCCCACCGAAGATGCTTAACGCGACGATAGAAATGAGGGCAAGTCCGTAGAGGCGTCTACCTTGGGTTTCATCCATTCAGCATGCCTCCCCCATCAGTGGCATCAGTCGGACGCAGTAACGGTGGCCTTGGATAGGTAGTTAGCACCGTAGTGCACGTCGGATCGGCGTCAAGACTTGCCTCCAGTGAATCGCCCACCTGAAGACTTTCCGTAAAGGCGTAGGGCCCCTTCGATATCAAAGCGGTTCCTGTGACGTCCAACACGGAGAGGTCGCTCAGACCACTAACCAGTCCGAACAGCCCCTTCTTCTTCTCTACATCGACCCCAATATGATGACAGTCCAAGTTGTACCCGGCGATCGGTACAGGTCTGCCGCTCGCTGCGTACCAGTCTAAGTAGGCTGCATAGTATGCTCTTCGCTCATACTCGTCTATGACGAACACGCTGGGGTACTTATCAATCAATGCTCGCTGTATGTCGGTGTACATGGCGAAGCGGTCTTCCCTGTCCAGAGTGGAGATCGCATTATCTATCATGGCGTCGATCGTCGGATCCTGTAGCCACTCGTTCTGCATCCACGTGCCCGCCGATGTGGATTGGTATCGCTGGCTCAGTATCGAACCAGCCTCAGGGTACCAGGCATCGACGACCATCGAGACGATGTTTGGAGCAGTCTGGGGATTTCTCATCTCCTCGACTACCTTCGTCAGAGGAGTTTCTGCAAATTCGACCTTTAGGCCTATGCCTCTCATGTTGTCAGCGAAGAGGTATGCCAGCATCTTGTACTGAGGCACTTCGATCGGCCAGTGGAAGACGATAGGGTACATGTCCAATTTTTGACGGTACTTGGACAGATCGAGGTTCTCTAGAGCAGCTGGCATATTGCGTTGGTATGCGAGTGCATTCGGGTCATGCCCTGGAACAGAGGCAGGCACCGGACCGGTAGCTTGTGGGTTTCCCGGGAAGACGCGATTGACGGCAGCCTCGTAATCAAAGGCGTATGTGATCGCGGCTCGGATGTACGGATCATCAGTTGGAGGTTTCTTGGTATTCATCATGAGATAGATTTCTGACATGGTTGGAAGATTCGTGAGGTAGACGCCCTTCAGCTTAGACAGTGTTTTGAGGCTGTTTTCCGGCTGCCAACGGTCAGTTATGTCCAGTCGACCGTTTTTCATCAGTCTCTCGATTGTGTTTGGATCTGTTGTGGCGAGGAACTTGACTTCGTCAGGAGCGTTCTTGTTGAACTCACCCCAGTAGTCCTTGAACTTCTCCATCATCAGGTATGTCTGGCTGATTTCTTTGAACTTGTACGGGCCGGAACCAGAATCGTTGGTCATGAGCCATTCGGTTCCGTAGTCGCCGTTGGCGCCGAAGAGGCCTGGTGTCTTCATGTGGGCTCTTACTTCCTTCTCATTGAGGATGTACAGTTTCACGAGGCTGCTGACGAACGGGCCGAATCTCTCCTTGAGTACTATCAAGACGGTTTGGTCGTCTGGTGCTGAAATGCGAGACACGCGGGGGGCAAACAAGAATGAGAAACCTTGACCAATGGTAATCAACCTATTCATCGAGAAGACAACATCGCTTGCGGTCATTCTCGTTCCTTCGTGGAACCTCACACCGCTGCTTATCTTGAAGGTCCACGTCAGACCGTCGTCGCTAGCG
>CAYGWT010000359.1:0-1887 GCA_964353625.1 uncultured Candidatus Bathyarchaeia archaeon
ATCTCGCTGATGACACATCCGAGATTCCGAAAAACGATCGTCTACTACGGCCTCATAGCCGCTTTGATTAACATGCTATTCGTCGCCGTCAGTAACACGCCGCTACTCGAGTGGTTTACAGTTTTCAGTGCACTGGCCTATGTCGCATTGCTCTCGTACAACACGCTCAAGTTTCAGTCGTAATCTAGGCAGTCGACCTTGCTCGCATTTTGGAACCTGAACGAAACGGGGACTGCTTCGATAGTCCTTCACTCTCTCTCTGCAGGTTCTTTGAAGCTGGCTTGAATAGTCAAGGGCTACAACTTCCATCTGTGGATCATGCCGTAGAAGCATCACGCTCATGCTGCCGGGCCCAGCACCGGAATCAAGCACTAGTCTTGGACCATTCTCTAGGAGTCTCTGCGCGGCGTACGCTCTGGCCTTGCTGGCGCGTCCAAGGCTGATAGCCTCACTGACCTCGTCATAAAGTGACCCTGTCTCTTCTATGGAAGAGATTACTTCGCGCCAGACAGTCGTGGCCATATGCGGTCATTCCGCCTCGTATCGAGCCAACTCGGTTCTAGAAAGAGATTCAGGCCAGTTTATTACGCCTCTCGCGCACGATTAGGACCGCAGCAGTCACGATGAGGTTTGGCAGATCTTGTGCGGGATAGCTGGGGCAGTTCTCAAATCAGGTATGTCGGTAGCGCCTGTTATTCATGAAAGTCTGAGACGTCTCGAATACCGAGGCTATGATTCTGTTGGGATCGCGACTATATTTGATGGTTGCATTGTATTCAAGAAGGACGCTGGGAAGATAGCCGAAGTTCACGCTCGACTGAACCTAGATGACCTCCCAGGATCAGTAGGGATCGGTCATACGAGATGGGCTACGCATGGCAATCCTAGCAAGGAGAACGCGCATCCTCAACTGGACTGCACGAGATCCATAGCCCTTGTACACAACGGCATCATCGAGAACTTCCTCGAGTTGAAGCAAGAACTCATCGAGCAGGGACACACATTCGAAAGCAAGACGGACACCGAAGTCATCGCACACCTAGTCGAGGAAGAGTACAAGAAATCGGGCAAGCTCGAAGAGGCAGTACTTGCGGCGACAAGACGGCTAGAAGGGTCATACGGATTAGCGGTAATCTGCTCCAAGGAACCGAACAGAATAGTCCTAGCGCGGAACGAGAGCCCGCTCGTTGTAGGAATCGAGGGAGAATGCGTTTACTGTGCCTCCGATGTCACAGCGCTTCTTTCCAGGACGCACACATTCATTGAACTGAAGAACGGAGAGATAGCGATCCTCGAACCGCGACAAGTGCATCTTAGGAGGATCAGTGATGGATCAACGGTTGAGAGACCGCCCTTCACCGTGGATTGGAGTGCGGAGATGGCGGAGAAAGGCGGCTACGACCATTTCATGCTCAAAGAGATTCACGAGCAACCTAAGAGCCTCAGGCAGGTACTCAGGCTACAACAACCGTACGTTGATGTCATGGCAGCGTTGATGGACCGAGCAAGAGAAGTGTACATGGTCGCCGCTGGAACATCCTACCACGCTTGTCTCGCCGCATCATACATGTTCACAAACGCGGCGAGAAGAGACACTGTGCCATCAGTCGCGAGCGAGTTCGTTCCGCAGTACGGAGACTGCATCGGTGTCGACTCCTGCGTACTCGCGGTAAGCCAGTCGGGTGAGACCATGGATGTTCTCCAATGCGTTGAGCATGCAAGGATGAGAGCAGCAACAGTCCTCGCAGTCGCCAATATGTTAGGGTCTACTCTGACACGCGTTTCCAGAGCCTTCGTGATGCAGCAAAGTGGACCGGAGATAGGCGTGGCCGCGACGAAGACCTTTACGAGTCAGCTGGCGGTTCTTGCACAGTTAGCGTGTACCCT
>CAYGWT010000360.1:0-2121 GCA_964353625.1 uncultured Candidatus Bathyarchaeia archaeon
AGTCGATCATCTTGCCGCGGTACTCAATATCGTTCTTTAGTCTGATGATGATATCGGAGTTTAGCTTCTTTACGAGAAGGTTCAGTGGCTTCCTTGATGGTTCCATGGCGACCACGCGAATCGGATGTGAGACATCTTCGGACTCTATAAAAGAGTTGTGAGCCGAACCCCGTTTGCGATACCTAACATCGCTCGATGCATAACCTCTCCCGCTGAGCTATGTTGACCGATTTAGGTTACTCTGAACTGTGCGAAGTATCGCGTTCATCATTCTGCTTGTGAGTCTTCCGGTTTGCGTGTTCTGTTTGCTGGGATGATAGGATGCGATCAGAACAGGAAGACCTGGAGGCATTGCGTATTTCTGGCCATGTTTGAATTTCAAGCGTGGAATGGCATCCCCTTGCCGCGTAAGGCGATCAAGGTATGCCTTGAAAGCCACTTGCCCAAGAACTAGCACCACTCGAACATGCGATAGCAACACGAGTTCTCTGTCAAGGTAGAGACCACAGTTCGTTAGCTCGCTCGCAAGAGGCTTGTTCTCAGGCGGAGCGCAACGCACTACCGCAGTCATGAAGGCATTCCGCATGTGGAGACCGTCACGAACGTGATCAGATGCTGGTCGATTCGCAAACCCGGCCGCATAAAGCGCAGGCATGAGGAAGTTCGCGGACCCATCTCCTGTGAACATTCGTCCTGTTCGATTGCCACCATGAGCGGCGGGGGCCAATCCAACTATCAGAAGCTGAGCTTGCGTGTCACCAAAACCTGGAACTGGCGCACCCCAGTACTTCCAGTTCATGAACTCTCTCTTCTTCTTGCGAGCGACCTCCATCCGATGTCTCACAAGTCTCGGACAAAGAGTACACGAGCTGATGTCTCCCCTAAGCTTCTCCCATTCTATTGGATTGTGAGGAGGCTCATGTTCCAAGGCTGCTTCTACTCGGATATCGCTTCTGACGTGGCTGATGCAGACCGATGCCACAAAACTGTCAAGTACGAGGTAGTGGCTGCTAACTGCGGGATTAACGTATTGAACTCAAGCAGGGTACAGGTTGCCAGCCGAGCGACCGAAATCGAATACGCGATCAGGGATATGTTAGAGATCGCAAAAGAGGTTGAGCGATCCGGCAAGAAAGTGATCTACCTTAACATCGGCGATCCTGCCAAGTTCGATTTCCACACCGCACCCCATATCAAGAGAGCTCTCGCCAAGGCAGTGGATGATGACTGCAACTACTACGCCCCCTCAGAAGGCATTCTAGAGCTCAGAGAGGCAGTCGCAGAGAAGGAGAAGAGAGCTAATTCGGTGCCGATCTCAAGTGAAGACGTGATAGTGACATCGGGCATCTCGGAAGGAATACAGTTTCTGATGGGAGCGATTGTTGAGCCTGGCGACGAGATGTTGCTGCCAGGGCCAACCTACCCTCCATACGCATCCTTCACCAAGTTTTTCGGCGGACTCCCGGTCCCGTACCGAACTGACGAAGACAATGATTGGCTGCCCGATTTGGAGGATCTTCGGAAGAAGATAACGAGCAGAACCCGCGCCATGGTGATCGTGAATCCAAACAATCCCACGGGATCGCTGTATGACGAGGGGACATTGAAGAGGATGCTAGATATCGCAGCGGAGTACAAGCTCCTTGTCGTGGCAGATGAGATCTACGACAGACTCGTATATGACTCAAAATTCACAAGCGCAGCCGCTCTTGCGAAAGATATTCCCGTGGTCGGCTTGAACGGGTTCTCGAAGACATATGTCATGACTGGTTGGCGGCTTGGCTACATGTATTTCCATGACCCCAATCATACCCTACGGGAACTGAAGGAAGCGATCGCCAAAGAGAGTAGGATTCGGATATCCGCAACGACCCCTATCCAGTATGCAGCGGTGAAAGCTCTCAAAGGATCACAGAAGCAGATTACTAGAATGGTGACTGTGCTGAAGAAGCGCAGGGATCACTTCCTGCACAAGATCAGATCTATCAAAGGTCTCACATGCACAACTCCAAAGGGCGCATTCTACCTTTTCCCAAAAATCTCACTGGACGGCCGATGGAAGTCCGACAAGGATTTCGCAGTTGACCTAGTCAAGAAGACAGGAGTTCTCGTTGTTAACGG
>CAYGWT010000361.1:0-1583 GCA_964353625.1 uncultured Candidatus Bathyarchaeia archaeon
GACTCAACATCCAACCTTAGATCTTTCACTCTTCACAAAGAACCGTTTGTTTGCTGCCGCCAATACTGCGGCGCTTCTCAACTACACCGCTATCAGCGGAGTGACTTTTGTGATTTCGATCTACCTGCAAGATATTCAAGGATTTCAGCCTGAAAGCGCAGGCCTGTTCCTGATCGCCATGTCTGTTGCGATGGCACTTCTCTCTCCCATCAGTGGTTGGTTAGCAGACAGATTCGGCTCAAGATCACTGAGTACGGTGGGCATGGCCATCGTAACAGGCGGCCTGCTATTGCTTTCGCAATTGAATACGGAATCCTCCGCTAACGACGTCATCTTGAGACTGACTTTGCTTGGAATTGGGTTTGGCTTGTTCTCTTCGCCAAATACGCGCGCCATCATGAACTCAGTGGATAAGAGCAAGCTTGGCGTGGCTTCGGGAACCCTCAGCACAATGAGATCGACAGGACAGTCAATTGGGCTTGCCATGGTAGGTGCCATAATTGCAGCGTCATTACCTCCGCAGGTAATGCTTCAACTCTTCACGGACCTGATGACTCAGAGCACCGCTGCAGGAAAAGATTTCATCGTCGGAATGAGCAGGTTCTTTCTAGTTGCATCAGGAATGAGCGCGGTTGGTACGGTTGCATCTCTGGTAAGAGGACGAGAGTTACTCGAGGAACCATAGGAAGCACAGGATTATTTGTTCAGCGGAAGCCAACTTCAGATAACCGCGTCCGTCAAGACATGGGGGCTGTTGGTGGCAGTTCTTCCAAGCGGAAGTAGTTGGCAAATGAGTCTGCTCTAGGCTTCCATTCTATGGGCAATGCATCCTTGTCGACTGTGCGTATCAATTCATAGAAGAGTGTCTTTAGTGTACACGGAATCACCCCGGCTTGATACATTCGTTCCAATGCAGGTCGAACGTGATGTTCAGAAGTGAATGTACAATCTGCTAGGAGGAATACTTGCAGACCCATACTTATCAGGCCTAGTGACGACTGCAGGATGCACACATCGGTCTCCGCGCCTGCGACCACGACCTGCGAGGTCTGAAGCCCTCTAATCGCCTCACGCACAGCATCGTCAGAACAACAATTGAATGTTCGCTTCACAAATCTTTGCCCATGCGATGGAAAAACCTTCTCAAGGCGTTCCGGAAGCCAGCCCTTGGCTTCGATGGGGTGCTCGAACGTAGCGATGAGTGGCAATCTGATCCAATCGGCTAGCATTAGTAGGCGTTCAACGCGCATAAGTATCGGCTCTTTCGATCCGTGCATGGAATTCCAGAAGTATGGCTGCGCATCTATCAGCAGGAGGCCAACGCTGCCCCGATCAATAGCAGAGGCCGACATATTTTATCTCTACTGAGTAGTCTCACAGTGCAAGATATTGCTACTGATCATAGAAAGTGATCCCATTTTCCGACTTGATGTGGTTATGGGAAATATAACCCTACCAGAACGACGTCTGTCGATATGGCAATAGACAGCTGCTTGAGAATTTCTAGTCGTCATTCCACACGAACTCGTCCCGGTATGGGCTGGGGATGAGTCGCAACTGTCGAGAAAATGAGAATCATTTAT
>CAYGWT010000362.1:0-2602 GCA_964353625.1 uncultured Candidatus Bathyarchaeia archaeon
GCTGGAAACCCATAGTACGGTGCCCACGCCAAGTGCTGTGTCCCCTCTTACCATAGGCGACATCCCCTGCGCGACCAGACTCGTCCAGCCAGTCTTCTCGAGACTGCCTACGACGATAAAGAGTGACCCAAAGAAGATCAATGTGCTCCACTCCACTTCCTTTAGAATCTCCGGCATCTTTGGCCCTCCGACAAAGAGTAGGACTACCGCTGCGGCGAGAGCGACTACAGTCGGGTAGATTCCGACAATATCCTCCAAAGAGAACAGCGCCACAGCACCAACCAGCGCCGCAAGTCCTGTCCAAAGAAGACGACGATTAGGAACCATCCCCGGCCGTGCAATTGTCAGCTCTCGCGCTACGTTAGTCCCCATTCCTTTCGCGAATTGCCTCCGAATGTAGAACAAAGACACAGCCAGTGCAATCAGTGAGATTGGACCCATGTGGACTAGGAACTCTAAGAATGAGAAGCCTGTTGCAGAGGCAATCATTATGTTGGGTGGGTCGCCGATTAAAGTGGCTGTTCCGCCTATGTTGGAGGCAACTATCTCGCTCAAAATGTAGGGTTTGGCATCCAGCTTTGCTACCTCCGCTATTTCGATTGTTACGGTGACCATGAAGAGAACGGTGGTCACATTGTCGAGAAGCGCAGAAAGGCCAGCAGACATGAGCGTAAAGGCCACTAGGAGATGCATGGGTCTGTAATGGCATGCGTCTGCGACGTGCACTCCAACCCATAGAAAGAACCGTCCCTCTCTCAGAGCACCTACAATGATCATCATGCCGAAGAGCAGACCGATTGCGTTCAAGTCAACATAGGCAATCATTTCTTTAGGTGTAAGAATGCCAAAGATCCATATCGCGCCTACTCCGGCCATTGCTGCAATAGTTCGCTCTCGGTATCCTGTCGCGAGCAGCAAGTACGTTGCTATGAATATCAAGAGTGTGAGTAGCTGCCCGGTAGCGAACTGCATTGTACTTCTCGGGACACTTGCCGGCATATTATGTAAGTGCGTCCGTACCGTGCGTACGTATTCCGCTTACCTGAACGATTATCGTGCAGTTCGTTCTGATACTACTCATAGTTCATGCGAGCTTCGATATGTCATGACAATGCTCACGCAGAGCAGTTCTATTCATGCAATGTCGATTCTGGCAGATGACATGTTTGCATGGGTTTCATTCAGTCTCATGGTTGTCATAACCGCCTTCACGCTCTACACACTCGCCAGGATACTTGACTGGTCGAGCGAGAAACCTCTTCCAAGAGTATTTCAAAGCTCAGCCTTCAACGTTCTATTCGTGGGTTCGGCTATGGTGATCGCAATCCTCCTACTACGTGGCATCGACCTAATTGGATTATTCGTGAAGGTTGGAAAGCCCGTTGTGAGTGACTTGGTCGAGGGCTATGCCCTCGTGGTCACTTTAGGTCTATTTGGCGCCATCCTGCTCATAGTTGTCCGACGGCTACGCCTGGGTCAATCTAGGCCGAAACGTCTTAGGACTTCGGCAATTCTTTCGTACTCAGATACAAAGCTCCTGCCTTTCTCGGTGCTGGTGAGGCCTTCACCACGTTCAATGAGTCTCAGCTTCTCCATCTCATCAAGATGTGTCCGGAAACGGTCTGAAGGAAGATTCACGTCATTCTGAACTCTCGTAATTCTTGCAGCATCACCAGATGTTTCTAGCTTCATTATCGAGCAGATGATATCGTAGAAGATCTTAGGACGATAGCGCGGGCGAGGCCTCTTCGTATCTTTTGCATGGCGCAACAGTGATCATCCACGATAGGGTCCTGTAACGGCAGTCGCAGCTTCAGTCAAGAGCGCGACCAGGCCAGCAAGCCGGAATAGGCTGGCTAGTGCAAAGGACCAAAATCCCTGGTCTAACGTCCAGAGCAGAAGGCTGTATTGTCCGAAGGCAAGAAGGATGAAGCCTGTCTGCACTAGAAAGTTCACTTCATGCGGGGACTGTTTCAGGGCCTGGTTCAGGCTGAGAATGATGTAGCCCAGGAGGCCCAAGTTCACGATTAGGAAAATCTGAGCAGCCACCGAGTACGCGGGAAGGGCACCAGAAGGCGGCACGACTTCAACTAGGATTACAACGAGAATGGCTAGGACCGCCAGAGAGAAGAGCCAGCGAGAAAATGATCCAGCCGCACCTCTCCGCCTTAAGAAATAGGTTCCCCCTATGAATGCGAATCCGTAGGTTGCAGAGCACAGATCAAACCAACGAGTGATCTCACTCACCGATGGAGACGCTGAGGATACCGCGAAAAACAAGTAGGAAATCGCGAGGAAACTGAACCCAATCGGGAATCCTAGCAAGTAGTCCCTTTGCGTCACTCTGTACGATCTGAGCATCAAGTATGCGATACTGAACGCCAACCCTGCCGACACGATGCTGCTATAGAAGAGTGGAACAATCTCGAAATCCAAGCAGCAGGCCTCAGTCCGTCTCGAATAGATGAGTCCGAGCCTTCTTAATAATTGGGCGACCGGTTCTGTCGCCTTGCGTTTCTTCGGAGAACAGATGAAATGCTTTCAGGCGTTTTGCAGCAAGCGACGGCACTCATCCCTTTCTTCCCCGGGCCACCAACACCCA
>CAYGWT010000363.1:0-2139 GCA_964353625.1 uncultured Candidatus Bathyarchaeia archaeon
AGACCGCATAAGTAGTAATTCCACCGGCGTCGTTGTCAGCAACCATCACTATGATGCCTGGTCCCGCTATGGCGGAGAAGATGGCGAGTCGTTTCCAGATACGCCGATAGAAGTAGTATGCTCGTGGCAACAACTTCATTCTACTTCACCGCCACGCCTTCAGTCAACGTCCCTTCGGCCTATCCATTCGCTCGTTTCCTACAATTCCGCAAGAGCCGCAACAGTATCCGAATTAAGCCTTCCTACTGATTCGTCTAAAAAAAACCGTATCGTTCATGTGGAAACTGTCGGGAGAGTATTCATCGCGTAAGGCATCAGCAGAATCGAAGTGTCCCTTCCGTGCCTGTCCCAAGCATCGTTCAGAGCATCCTGCGGCTTCTTGCAGGTCTTCAGAACGACAGAGTCTGTTTGGAACTTGGAGGATGCAATTACGATATTGGCTCGTCTCGCGATCTTGCTGAGTGCAAAAACCTTGTGAGCGCCCAAAATGAATTGCCCACTCAATCTATCTCTTATCTCATCAAGGCTGGAGGTGGTCATCATCCAGTGTTCGAAGGTGGCACTTCCGAACCCTTCAGCACACTCGGCGACCAGTATTATGGTGCCCCCATTCTTCACGGCGTGGGAAGCGTTCTCGATCGCTTTGTGTGCTTGATACAAGTTGATGTCTCGCGGATAGCCGCCGGCACTGGCGAGCACAATATCCGCAAGCTCCTTAATCGGCACTTTTTCTCGCTCGTCAACTGTCCTTGCGGCAGCCCGGTGAGCAGCGATTGGATCTCCCGCAAATCCACCCGCGATCCGATTCGACTCGTCGAGGACGACATTGACGATGTACCTTAATCCCACCATCTGTCCTGCTTCTTCAAAATCCTCACGGACAGGGTTCGACTCCGCGACTCCGGGATCAGCGTTCGGGAGAGTCATGAGGCCGTGATTCTTCTCAATAGTCTCTCTTCCCGCAAGACCAGGTACCACGGCCTTGTACCCGCCCGTGTAACCCGCGAAATAGTGCACGTCAACGTTTCCGATGGCCAGAGCGAAATCAACATCGAGAAGAAGCGGGTTGACAGACAATCTGGTGCCGCGGCTGGTTGTTCCGACATACTGCACGGAATCCATAGTATGATCAACGACTTGTCTAATCGAAGTCGAATACCAACCTAGAATCGCTCGTTTCTCAGCAGGTGTGTGACTTCTATGAGTTCCAGTCCCAATTAGGATCCGTACGTTGTCGCGGGACACTCCAGACCGCTTGATCAATCGCATAACCGACGGAAGGATTTCTTGCGTCGGGCACGGCCTCGTAATGTCGCTCACGACAATGGCGATCTCATCATCTCGGTCGAGGAGTCTTTGAAGGTGTTCAGCACCAATCGGAGAGGCAAGTGCCTTCGATACACTCTGGCCACGAAAGACGGAGCGTCCAGGCTTCACTGTCTCAAGTACACGACTCTTAGGGATCTCTAGTTTCACTGAGCCCTTTCCGTGCCTTAGCAGAACCTGCATTCAGAGAGCAGTCCTCGCACCGTCCGGCAATTCCCGATGCGTCTGATAGATATTTTGGCTGGTGAACACTCGGGCAAACACAGGACATGCCGCATGCTTTCTTCAACTCGAAGAATGAGAAGTTGAGAGCATGACTAGCACCGGCAGAGCCCTCAATCCCAATCACGATCGCAACCAATGAAGTGGTTCGCAAAATCGTTAACTAGAGGTAGTTGAGGTAGCAGAGAGTGAGCGGGGGTACCCGAGGCCAGCCTCTCTGCTGGCGGGAACCAGGTCTAAGGGGTAGAAGCGTACACCGCTGCCCTAGCTTCAGGAGCCTATGGCGTAGGCCTTCGGGGGTTCGAATCCCCCCTCCCGCACCACAGCCGAACCTCCCGCATTTTGCCCGAAATCATCGAGTATGGTTTCTGGATGAGGAAGGAAGGATATAGCGAGACCACAATCGAGCGATACGTTAGACTACTCAAGGAGCTGTCGAAACGCGGCGATCTACGAGATTCTGAATCCATCAAGATCGGACTGACAAAGACGGGATGGGCTGAAGGCACCAAAGAGATGGCCTGCGGCGCATATGCAATCTATGCGAAACAGCATGGATTCACGTTCACACCGCCAAGATACCGACGAATA
>CAYGWT010000364.1:0-3293 GCA_964353625.1 uncultured Candidatus Bathyarchaeia archaeon
ACACGCAACATGGCATTGTGGTGGGTGTCAGGCGGTACTGCCCTTTTTCTATTGTTTGCCTTGACGGTACCCTCTCTTCAGAGCCTGTTCCGATTTGCCCCGCTACATGTCATTGACCTACTTCTTGGGTTAGGAGCAGGAGTGCTGTCGATTATCATTTCGGAAGGCTTGAAAGCTAGATTCTCTCGAGAAGCTTTTAGGAAATTGGGCAATACGTCAAATGCGATGCCCCTAGGAGCGCCTCGATCGTTAGAAGAGGCTATGGCTTAGCATGCGGAACACAACGCGCCCGATGAAGAACTGACGAATAGGACAATCCTTTGACATTGAGGTGAATTGCTGTTGGGTAATGCGAGCCAAACTTCATCTGGGACAGCAGAGAGGGAAAAGAAGTCAGCAGCTCTGAATTCCGTGTTTGCGGCCGTGGCTCTGACAGGAGTCAAGCTCGTTGTTGGACTGTTGACTAACAGTCTTGGGATTCTTGCTGAGGCAGTTCACTCGGGGCTGGACTTAGTGGCTGCAATTGTCAGTTTTGTCGCAGTTAGTTATTCATCTAAGCCTGCTGATCTAGAACATCAATATGGTCATGGAAAGATCGAGAATCTGTCAGCCTTGTTCGAGACTTTGTTGCTGCTGATGACCTGTGTGTGGATCATCTACGAGTCAGTTGAAAGGCTCTTTGTCAAGTCGGTAGAGGTCGACGCCTCACTCTTGGCCTTTCTGGTTATGGCATTCTCCATAGCCATTGACTACGATAGATCCCGAAAGTTGTACAGAGTAGCTCGAAAGCATAATAGCCAAGCGTTGGAAGCCAACGCCCTTCACTTTAGCACTGACATTTGGAGCTCCTCGGTTGTGATTGTTGGGCTCGTTGCAGTGAAATTGGCACAATTGTTTCCAGACTTCCGCTTGCTGGGCAAAGCTGACGCTCTGGCAGCTTTCATAGTGGCGCTGATCGTGATCTACGTTAGCATACAACTAGGAAAGAGAACGGTGCAGGGTCTTCTTGATCACGCTCCGAAGGGCCTCAGAGAGAGCACAAAGCAGGCAGTTGAGAAGATCCCTGGAATACGCAAGTGTCACGAAATCCGCGTAAGAACGTCGGGTGCGGGACTCTTCGTGGATCTCCACATTATCTTAGATGCTGATCAATCTCTCAAGCGTGCACATGAGCTTACGAAGCAGGCAGAAGAAACCGTCAAACGTCTGGCTCCAGACGCTGACGTAACGATACATGCTGACCCCGCACCATGAATGGTGATACTTGCTCTTCTTCAGAAGAGAAGACTACACTAGGTCTGGAATGCTGCCGATAATTGAGAGGCTTGAGGAGGAGCTTGGAGAGAATCGGTATCACGCAAACGACCTCGCAGTAGTCTACGTTGAATGTGTCAGCCCCGGCGAGAAACGCCTGAAAGTGATTCCTGAGAATCGATCCTCTTGGATCGCTTGACGAATCTATCCGCAACAGGACCCTCGCTCTGACCTTCCCTCACTTTGCTCTCTCTAGGGGTGTAATACCCCAGATTTTCCAGTGAACGCGTCAGTGAGAAAACGGTGAGGCGTCTATCCCTTTAATGTCCCGAACCCGATGAGCCGCCAACTATCGCCGATTCGCCTGCTTACTGCGATCTTGAACCCTGGCATCGGGCATACGGGTTTCTTGAGGCCGACATCCACTATGTCGCCTCGTGCAGATGTGACTATGCCTGAAGTGACCGCTGTCCCTACGTTCAAGACCAATGGCTCGTTGGTCTTGATCTTATCGACTGGGACAAGCTGTTCCGTCCCAACCGCTCTTTCGAAGAGGGCCACTTCAGCCGTTATCTTATCAAGAATAGGTGGAAGATCTCCAACCTTACCCACCACACTTCCTACAAGACCGTCCGCTTTCGTCAATGATGGATCTAGAGACGTTCCAATTCCGACAAGACCTCCGCTCCGAGCTTCAGGGACAGTGCCCTTCGAAATGTTCAAGCTCGTAATTTTCGACATGAGCGACTCGTATCGAGTCTTCCCTCCAGTCTCAATCAGCAGGCCTGGCTTGATCTCTATCTCGTCTCCTACTCTGAAGGTACCCTGCATGATTGAACCTCCGAGAACTCCGCCATGTAAATCGTCAACTTCTGTGCCAGGTTTGTTGATGTCAAAGGATCTCAGAACGTACATTCGTGGTGGCGCATTCGGGGCCCGTTTTGGCGTCGGGATACGTTTCTCCATCTCGTATAGAACTACGTCGGTATTTGCATTATGTTGAGCTGAGACCGGAATTATTGGGGCTTCGGCTGCAATCGTGTTCTTAGCGAAGGATTTGATCTCATCATAATTCTCGATTGCTCTGGCGCGGTCAACTATGTCGATCTTGTTCTGTATCACCACAATTCGTTGTATGCCGACCATTTGTGCGGCGAGAAGGTGTTCACGATCCTGAGCTTGAGGGAACTTGACATTACTTGCAGCCACAAAAAGTGCGCCGTCCATTAGGGCGGCACCCGATAGCATGGTCACCATGAGGCTGTGATGCCCGGGGCAGTCAACGAAGCTCACACCGCGTTTGAACTTTGTTTCCGAGCCACAGTGAGGACATTTCGTGGTCGTCGTGTAGTTATGCGGGGGCTCGCATTTTGGGCATCTGTAGATGAAGACATCAGCGTATCCGATTCTGATAGTAATGCCGCGCCGCAATTCTTCAGAGTGTCTTGATGTCCAGACACCGGTTAGAGACTGGACGATGGTGCTTTTGCCGTTGTCAACATGCCCGAGAGTACCGATGTTAACCTCCGGTTGCCAGTTGATGACTTCGTCGTCGTTCTCTTGCAGATCTGCTTCTTCGGCACTCATTTTTTCTCGTCGTTCCGCGCTTTGCGATCCAGAGTTTATGTCGGACATATAATGGTGTCCTTCGCGAACCTGCTAAGTATATGGGTTGCTAAATGACACCGGTATATGTCTAGCATTGGAGGGATGCTTAGCGGCGTTGTTGAGTCGTGAGTCGTACTTAGCTTCTCCGGCGGTTGTGAAGTGGCAGAGGGGCGTCCACGCGAACACGTTCCGGAAGTATCAGGCTGAGCTTTCTAATTTTTGCGTCTTTGCTGGCAAGAACCCGGATGAGTTGGTTGCGTGGGGGATTGAGCAGGGGAAGAATGGTGAGAAGTTCGCGGTTCTCGAAGCGATCGAATCCTACGTTCAAGACAAGAAGCATCTGCGATATCGAACGTTGCAGTATCGATACAGCGTGATCAGGTCGTTTCTGCTGCATAACCGCGTAGAGTTGCCTCGAGACCCGGCGTTTC
>CAYGWT010000365.1:0-6409 GCA_964353625.1 uncultured Candidatus Bathyarchaeia archaeon
CTTGCACTCCTTGCCTACGCATATGTATTGGCAGGGTGGACCGGAATGAACAAGAGTACTACGCTGATGGGAAGGACGGTGTTTGATGATTTCTGGGTTGGAACGAAGGCGTACTTTGGAAGAATCTTGGGAGGCATTATCATTCTCGCGGTGATCTACATCCTGCTCGTAGGCGTTGGTTTTGCAGCAACGTTTGTCGTTATTCTGCCACTGATCATGAGCGTCATCCCGGCGGATATCCTTGCTGGGGGCTCTCCAACAATCCCAACCGGTTTACCCGAGATTTCGCGGATTATTGCCACTGTGGGTAACACGGTGGGGGTCTGGCTAGTCATTGTGACGTTGGCTGGACTGGTGTTTCTGTTCACTCTCTTCTGGGTGCAGTCTGCAGCGGTTGACGAAGTCGGGGCCCTGCGTGCTCTGGGACGAAGCGTCTCATTCGTGAAGAACAACTTCAGAACGACCCTAGGTCTGGCCGCACTGTACATAATCGCTACCGGCTTCACGGCCGCCATCTTTCCAGGCGGTGGCGGAGGCGGCGGCGGAGGCGCAGGAACCGCTGGCTACGGTTTCAGTCTGGTGATTCCTGCACCACTTGAGGCAGTCTTCCGACTTCTGATAACAACGTTCTTCATGCTGTACATGTTCGTCGTCTACGCTGACAAGAAGACAGCGCCCCCCAAACGATAACGCGGCATCGCTAACTTCCGCGACCATGCAACTGACCTTGAGTAGCTGAGGCTATAATATCTCACAAGAGCGTATTTGCGCAAATCGGATGCGGTTATCCAAGCCATCAAGTTTTGAGGCGCTCTCCAATGCTAAAATCGGTCTATCCAAAGCCTCAAATGCTATACGAACGATACCACATGTTGACTTTCTGAGATTTCATTGGCTGCCTGTTTTGCGTTCACTGTTATCTGCTGCTTGTCGAGGGAGCGCCGAGGAGGGGCGCGATGACAAGAAGTACCCAAGCCGCGAAAGCGGTCAAGGGGATAGGAGAACAAGAATGTCAGACTCAAGAAAGCCAACCATTAAAGAAGCTCGCAAGAAGATCACAGCACTAGCCGATAGGCCAGTGAAGCTGAAGGCATATCTTGATTCTAACCTGCCATTCCTAGTCAAGCCGGCGATTGCGGACTTTTCTCCGCGAATGGGATATGCCGGAACAATGCTTGAGATTCGTGGCAATGGATTCGCCTCAGCAAGACAAGACAACGAGGTCAGCGTCGGCGGAAAAGCCGCAAAGGTTGTACAAGCCAGCCACGCCTCGCTGAAGGCCATCACCGACCTGGCAGCGAGCACTGGTCCAGTCGAAGTAAAAGTCGGCACCCATATCGCAAAAGGACCTGAAGACTTCAGAATTCAACGATACCCAGATCCCGGACTTGAGAATGACGGCCCACCCATCCACTTTGATGGCAGAGGGGAAGGACAGACGGGCGATCTGCCCTCCACAGGCACTTTGAGACTACTTGTCGTCCTAGTCAACCCAACCGACCGGGTGCCTGCAAACCCGACGGCAACACGTAATACGGTTATTCAAGCATGGAACAATGCACGTGACTTCTACAATCAAGCCAGCTACGGCCGACTGAATGTACAAGTGACCGTTACCAATAGCTGGCACACACTCACAGGCAACTTCAATGGCTACATCGACACCAGCCCGAGCGTTGACAACATCAGGCCTGCTGTTCTTAACCGGCTGCTGGCGGAAGCAGCTCAGGCCGCTGTCAATGCAGGAGGTCAAAATTATCTTGACAACTTTGACGTAATGGCTTGTGTCATCAACTTGGACGGCACGTTCATCCGCGCATGGGGAAACATGTCCAACAACAATTTCAGCTACAATAACAGCGCCGGCACGAATATCAACATCACAGTCAACCACACCCTCTATCTCGTAGCTATCCAAGAATCAGCTAACTGGGGCCGATGCGCTCACGAACTAGGGCATGACATCGTCTCAGCACCAACCAATCTGCAAGCCTCACCCGGCGCCGCGGTACTAGGTGAAGACGTATACGCAACGGGGTTGATCGACACGTCCACTGCAACTGCCAGACTGTTTGAAATGATGGGCAGTCACGACACCCACCCGTTGTTCTCTGCCTACTACATGGAACAACTCGGCTACTATGGCGCCTCAAACATGCTGAACCTGCCATGGAATCGTAACCAATTCAGTCAGGAGTACGAGGTGGTCGCGCATGGACTCGCTGAGAACACCTATGGCGGACGATATCACCTGATCAAAATCAGAGTCGCCGACGGGCTCTGCTACTATGTTGAAGTGCGCCAACAGCCGGACGGGACCACCCAGATCTTTGACGACAGCATCCCACTAGATGGGGCACCTCAACATGGCGGGGTCATAGTCACGAAGGTGCTTACGGATACGGTGAACATGAATCAGCAACTGCGATTCATCACGCTCTTGCATGACCCGCACGTGCTGAAGCAGGGCGACGTAGCTGTCGATCCAGCGCGTGCTCTCAAGATTACTGTTGTGAATGACCACACAGTCAATCATCCTCTGGTGTGCCGAGTCCGAGTGGAGTGGGCGCAGGGAATCGCGGACGATCCCAACGGAGCCTTCGATCTCAGTATACAGCATTGGGACGGCAACTATCAGACGCCAGACATATGGGTGGACCGTATCCCCTACGGTGCGTATGACCAGCCGCTGGATCCGCAAAGCCGCCCGCAAGGCAACGGCGACAGACCTCGGCCACTGGAGATCAATCTTCTGTATGCACGAATCCACTGCAGCGGAACAGTGGGAGCTACAGACGTGCGTGCCACTTTCTACGCCGTCGAGCCGCCTGGCGTGGGAGACAATGGCAACTGGGCCCCACTCCAAACCAAATTGATCTCGATTCCTGCGAACGGTTTCACCGATTTTAACGTGAACTGGGTACCCGTAGTTGGCCAGCATACATGCCTCAAAGTGTGGGCCGAGCAACAACTTGGCGAGAGCGCAGTCGGCAACAATTGGGCGCAAGAGAACATTTTCCAGTTCGAAGCGCCAGCGCACAGCATACCCGAACCAGTCATCATGCCAGTCGCCGTCCGAAACCCGCTCAAACAACGAACCATTGTACTCATGGAAATCAGAGGGGTGCCAGACGGCTACACAGTTCACTTCCCGCATTCGTGGCTGTGGCTCGAACCTCTGGAAGAGCGCAGATTCGAGTTGACGATCATCCCTACTCGCGACTATCCCTGGTACCGAGACAGAAAGCTCCCATACGCCAGTGTTCGGTTGGAGGGATACATCCCACGTCAGTACAAAGAAGAGATACATCCAGGTGTCTTCCATGCTTCCCGAATGTTCTCGATCGGCGGCATTACGGCGCAAGTGACGCCAAAGCGAAGTGTCGAGGTAAAACTCTACGAAGACAAGGAAGACGAAAACGAGACCCACGTGGCCCTGAAAGGTGTCATCGCGCCCGCCATGAAAGACGAGAAGCTGCGGGTTGACCTAATTGATCCGAACAACCGACTTCGTGCACTTGAGACTAAGACCGATACCCAAGGAGGCTTCTGTGTAGTCTTTGACCTAACAACCGAACCTTCAGTGGACGCCAAACCGCGCAGCCGCACCAAGGAGAAACCATTACCAGGGATCTACAAAGGACAGGCGTTTGTAGTCAATTCGCCGAACGCAGCCCAGGCTGAGTCTAACATCGTCTACGTGACTAGATGAAAGAAACCGCAAGATACGGCAAATTGAACGCGATCGAAACCAAGAATGCACCAACAAACGCATTCCCGGGAGGTGGCCTTCCTCAGAATGGTGAAAGCCATCCCGAATCCCCTATATGTTCGGCCGTGAGACCGTCTCGTCACGATCTGCCTTTCTTCCACGCCTACTGGGAATTCGAGATCCCGTTTTTGCAGGTGCCGAGGTAAAGCTCGGGTGCTCGGAGGAATACTCTGAACGAGAGGTTATGGCGCTCTTCTTATGCCTGCTTCCGGCATCCTGAGTATCAGCCGACCTGTTGAGATGGTCTGACCGGCGTCACTTTCACCTGACCAGGGTCAAAAGACCCCACATTTTCCACTGCCAATCTCCGACGACGGAACTTGCGTGCACCGCAAATCCTATTCATATATGCTTCGTAAAGTGGATCTGAAGTATCACTCAGGTGCATCCTCTGACCAAACATGAAGCGTACATCAACATAGTGAACGTCGTCGCGTCAGCTACGCTCAATCAGAAGATAGACCTCAACTCGATTGTCCGCCTTTTTCCTGGCGTCGAATATAGACCTGAGCAGTTCCCCGGGCTTGTGTATCGTCTCAAGAAACCGAAGACTGCAACGCTAATCTTCAGTTCTGGAAAGATGGTGTGCACCGGAGCGACATCCGAGAAACTAGCAAGAAAGGCAGTCATGAGAGTTGTCAACGAACTCAAGATGAACGGCATAGTCATCCTTGGAAAACTGGAAATCCAGATCCAGAATATAGTAACCTCAGCTGGGCTGGGAGGCCGCATCGACCTAGAAAAGACAACATACTCGCTGAAGCGGACGATGTACGAACCTGAACAGTTCCCAGGCCTCATCTACAGAATGGACGACCCTAAAGTAGTCATACTAATCTTTGCAAGCGGAAAACTAGTGATTACAGGCGCCAAGAAAGAAGCAGAAGTATCCATAGCCGTCACGAAATTGCGGGAAACTCTCGAAGAGAAGGGACTCATAACCTACCAGTAATCCCGAACCCCACTAGCTATGGGTCGGGTGAATCGATCAACAGCCATGGGTCGTAGTTTCAACTATCATGGAGTCTGTCGTCGTCGAGTACCTTAGTGCACACACACAAAACTACTCCTCCCATGAGAGTTCAAATTACGACGCCCGCACCAGCTGACCTTTGACCTGTGATGGCTCGCTGATGCCTGACGACGCTCTCTATCGAATCGACTTAGGCAAATGATGAAAGAAGGCACAGAGATAGTCTGGCCTAGAGACATCGTTACAAAGCCTGTAAAATGGATTCAGGAACCTTCACTTGCAAATCAAACGCTACAGAACGCTTTGTTGTTTCTATTAACTGAGAAGCGTGTTACTTACAGAGACTAAACATTTGAGTCTCCCGATTACATCGCGTTTGGTGATTCTAATCCTATAGAGCTTGGTGGTCAAGGAAATATGAGTTGGCCATTTGTTGACAGGTGGGATTGTCAAGTTGACCTAAATGACTTAGGCATGATGGAGCGCGTTTCACTGACTTTGCTCAAGTACGACAAGGGGCACTCAAAAGACCTACGTAAACTCTTCAAGCCGATTCTAACATTCGCTTCAAATTGAAGCGATTTGGGAAGACGTTGAGCGAGTCACTGTGCCAGAGCAAGTTAGCATTCTCGCGGAAATGTATCTTGAAACATTCACTGGTTGCATCTATGATCGCAATCGTGTCTCAGTAGAATACAAGGATAAGTGTAATGAGAAGAACTGCCCATTCTACAATGAATTTTGTGCTACATCACTAGGCCAATCGGCTATCGTGCTACTGACGCTTTGACCTGTTTTGCTAAAGCTCATGCTTGGCGTGAACACCGTGCCGCTGTCAGCAACGATGACTTCTTCTGTTTTCCATTCATACTTAATCATCGTGCTGTCCTCAAATCAGACTTCTCTGGTCGCTACAAGACAACCTTTGAATTTGTTTCCCAAGCTATGGACATGATCAGGAAGAACAAGTTTGATTCTTGGAGCAAATCTGGTAGATTGTACGGTGATGTCGTGCTAAGATATGATGAATCTGCGATGAAGCAGCTTGAAGACATAGGCAGGCGTGACTTAGTGGTAAAACGTCTCTATGAAAATGCTCTGTCTGTAATGCGTAACAAGACCGTGAAAGAGAATCAGCCAGTTATCAATGAAGTCTCTGACTTGAAAGAGAAAGGCTACAGCAAGCGAGATATCGAAGCTTTGAAAGCTAAAGTCCAAATGTGTACGCTCACTCTTGAAGACCAGAAAACCTCTTGATGTCGCTAGACACTTACGCTGCGAACTTGTCATTACATTCAGTGATCTCCAAGCAGACCTACAGCGAAAAGCTGATTCCTTGGCTGTCTGTTGAGGCACCTAAATTGGCTGAAGAAATGACCAGCTGTGAAATTGCGACATACACGTATAAGGATCTAGAAATCAAGATAGACAACTCATCGAGTACGGAAGTTGAACTATTGCTAACATTTGCGAATTTAGAGCAAGCTGAGAGTTTCAAGGAGAATGGCATAGGTTAATTTCTGACATGTTTTGACTAGGACAAGCAACATCAAACCGTGTTTAGCTGAGAGACCTAGCACTGTGAAGCTTCTGGGTGTGAATGTTGCAAAGATAAGTTGGATGTATGTAAATGTCGAGAAAAACAAGTGAAGAAGAATTGGGTG
>CAYGWT010000366.1:0-2867 GCA_964353625.1 uncultured Candidatus Bathyarchaeia archaeon
TGCCTGCCTCTATGCCTAGTTTATGCCTCACGTGGGAGGGGATCACAACTTGCCCCTTGAAGCTGATGCGGGTCAGTTCTGGAACGTCTTCAGATTTCATGGATGGTAAGGTTGTTTTACCTTGCCTTTAGTATATTAGCGATGCCAACTCGTTTAGCGTGTCCAGAAGCTAGAAGTGGACTATGAGCTCTGATGAAATGCTCCCCGTTTACCTTTACTTATCGAAAGTGCCCATCGCGTTGACATTCAACTTGAAAGCCTGAACGCCCTTATGCACGATTCAGGAACAGTGTAACTTCGGATACTCTTCTCTCCTCTTTCCGGAGGGGAATTAGAATGAAGAAGATCAGTAGAAGGAGATTCGTGGAGTACGGCATTGCATCGGCGATACTCGTAGGTCTCGGAGGCGTGTTAGCCTACTTTTTCTCGCGTGGGTCGGTGTCTGGATCTGGCGGCCGCAAGTTGCCGCCAGGACAGTACGAGGTTCAAGGTCTCCAGGAACTTGAGGTAGATGGAGTTCCCCAACTTAGCCTTGATACGTGGGGTTTCGAGGTTAGCGGGGAAGTTGAGAGTCCACTCAAACTGAACTGGGATCAGTTCATGCTATTGCCCAAGATTGTGAGTGTCTCAGAATTTGACTGTGTGACAGGTTGGACCAGACTAGACAATAGCTGGGAAGGAGTCCGATTCGCAGAAATCGCGAGGCAGGCTCGTCCAACCGCGAAGGCGAAGTATGCAACGATCGAGTGCTACGGAACTCCCTTCTACACAACGTCATTGCCACTGGACTATCTCATGCATGATGACGTCCTCTTCGCCTACAATCTTGATGGAAAACCACTAGCGCCCAAATATGGGGGGTCCCTCAGGCTTGTGGTTCCGGGAAAGTACGGGTACAAAAGTGCGAAATGGGTTACACGAGTCCGATTCACCGAGACACGGGAGCTCGGTTACTGGGAGAGCAGGGGATACAGCAACACCGCGGACCCATGGACAAACGATAGGTACGGATAGCATCACGATGCCGAAGGGAAATTTTTCAAACTGCGTCTTTAGTGTCGGGTGACCGATCTGGATCTCAATATTGCCCTGAACAAATTCGACCGAGTAACCGCATGGATACTTTGGGCATTGTTCCTAATCATGACCGTGAGCGGCTACATGCTTACAAAAGGTTTCATCGACCGGTACTGGGGTTTTCTGGCTCACTTTGAGCTGGCAGTCCCAACGATGGCGGTATTCACCATCCATTTTGCGATTAGGGTGAGATTCATCTTGCTCAAATGGAGGATGAGGGAGGGGCTGCTGGTGAACCTGGTGCCCGTTCTTGTGGGCGTGGCGCTCTTCCTCCCGGTCCTCTACTTGAGCTTCTTTTTCCGATTTAGCTGACCGTGATGCATATGCAATAACTGATCAATGCACGTGACACCGACGGCTTGCACGCGCATGTTGGAGCTGAGTTCAATAGTTTACCGGTCATCTTATTACAAATGAGTATGCCGCATCTTCTCTCATCACTAAGGAAGATCTGGATATGACGAGGTCTAGGTGGATTGTTGCAGTTCTTGTTATGATCGTCATAGCGATCCCTATCCTATTTGTGGCTTGGACACCCACCCACAATGGAGAGCATCCCATAACCGCTAGCGGAAAACTGACCGAGGCTAGTCGTGAGGAGCGTCTGCTCACAGTCAACGGAACCTTAATCGAAGGGGCTCCTGTCGACTATCTTCGGTCGGAGCAGTTTCTTCCAAAGACGAACCAACTGAAGATCGTCCTCACATTGCATGCAAATCAGCAGATCAATGCCACAATTGAAGTAGCTCGCATTGTTGGTTACATGATCTTTGAGTCTAATGAGGGGCCGCGCGAGACGCGCATATTTGGTCTCTATCCAGAGACGATAATGAACCGTACTACGTGGGACTTCCACAAAGAATACAGCAAGACGAAGTACGTTCCCCTGTATAGTATTCCGGTCGACCAATTAGGGAGAACACCGGTGGGACTTGAAATCGAGATATTCCTAGAAGGCCCAAACCACGCTTCTAATCCAACATTCCTCGTATTCTGGGAGGTAACAGTCTACGACGTATACTGAGCGCTCAGCTAGAAAATTGCAGAGATCGGAGAACAACCAGAGCGAGACGCAATATTCTCGGATTTCGTCTTGGCGTTGTTAGGAAGAAAACTGGCAACCATCTTTGGTCCTTTTACACGCCGTTAATTCGCTCTAAGCTCGGAAACGCCATACGACTTGCTCACTCTGAACACATGGTCTGCGAAGCCCTCAAGCTCTTTTTCATGCGACACCAGAATCACTTGAGGACACTTCAACTCCTCAAGAATATCCCTAATCCTGTAGAGCTGCTCCTTGCTGAAGCCGTCTGTTGGCTCATCAAGGATTAGCAGGTTCGAACCTCCGCTTGTCGCCACTTCTTGAACGGTTGTGTTTAGGGCTAATCTGTAGGCTAGAGCGACGCTTGTTTTCTCACCTCCGCTGAGCGCGTTGAAGTCCTGCTCGTACCCTTCCCGTTCAATTATCGGTGAGAAGTCCTCGTCGATTCGGACCTGCATATCCGCGTCTTCTATCAGGATTTGGAACCATTTCACGAACTGCTCGGCGAATCTCTGATTTATTGAATTCATCACATGCTTCTCAATGTTAACAATCGTGGGAGCCAAGTATTCGCCTAGCCAGACGTTGTGTTCTCGGAGCGACCTGACAGTCTCCAGCCACTTTGTCTTCTGACTCAATTGCTCCTGCAGCTGCTTCTTGATTTCTTCAGAGTTCTGTGCGGACGCTTGTTTTGCCGAAATCTGCTTCCCGATCTCGGTGAGCTGGCTATTCAGCTTCTGAACTTCTT
>CAYGWT010000367.1:0-2053 GCA_964353625.1 uncultured Candidatus Bathyarchaeia archaeon
GACTCTAGAGTACAGGCGGTAGCGTTGGCGGTTCCAACGCCCTTCCATTACGAGATGTCCATGAAGGCAATAAACAAAGGAAAACATGTGCTCTGCGAGATGCCCTTGGCACCACGAGTTGCGCAGGCGCAAAAGCTCGGAATCGAGGCGGAGAAAGCAGAAGTCACACTGATGCCAGTTCTCAATTTCCGATTTACACCAAACTATGTGAAGACGAAGGAGCTTATCGAAGCCGGTAGGATTGGCAAACCTACTGCCGTTTCGTTTAGGGAATTCATATCTGCAAAAGATCTTGCTACGCAATGGCCCGCCGATTCATGGGCATGGAATATCGAGAAGAGCGGAGGTTACCCGGACTTCACATTGTCCGTATGGGCGATCGATCTGCTAAGATGGCTACTAAACGCCGACATGACGGAAGTCGAATGGAAGTCAAGCTACGCTGCGCTCAAAGAATACGGAGGAATCAAATCCTACAACACAATGGGACTGGTGAGATTCTCAACCGGCGCCGTTGGGACCCTGCACTTCAGTTCAATGGTAACGCCTGCCGCTGGCACGAGCAGACTTGAGGTTTTCGGCGAAAAGACATACAACCTACAGGCAAATTGGAACGACTCGCTGACACTAGTCGGACAAGATCCTGAGCGTCAGGAATGGGTGTTCAAGGAAGGAGGCACCCGCGTGTGGGGCCACTATCAACTTGACGAGCACTTCATCCAATGCATACTCAAACATCAGAAACCGAAGATTACGGTTGAAGATGCCGTGAAGGCCATAGAAGCCGCTTCGAAGATAGTCAAGTAGACACCCGGGACTCTCAGTCTACACCGTGACGATTCCCATAGTCTCCTTGAGCACCTTCGAGTCTATCTTACCAGATTTGAATGTCTGTCCTGTCCTAACGTTATTTACCGAAACGAATGCTGGCGCGAAAAGGTCAGGGTTGATCTTGTAGAAGTCGAACCCTGCTGCCTTGAACACATCGTAGAATGGTTTCCCGTACTCCTTCGCGGTGCAAGACGGAGCTTTGGAGACGATATCTTTCAGTTTATCGTCGTCTTCAAAGTTCACGGTGTAGTACGCCTCACCGCCGTAGTAGAGAGTGTCATTGGTTCGCCCCATCGCTCTGGTCGACTCTGGATGGATTGTAGGTATCGGAGCCGAGCCGAATCCGCTAATGATCTTCTTAGGGTCGAGACCGAGCCTTCTCAGTTTGTAGATCCCTATCTCCACTATCCTTCCAGAAACCTGAACGGCACCTGCTACCGAGCAGGTGGGGGTCACAAAAGCGTAGACTTTTGATCGCTTGACTCCGCATTCCGAGGCGATGTACGAAATCGCATCATCTGGGGGAAGCTTGTCTGATTCCAGCACTATGACCGCGGAGTCTGCTTTGTCTTCGTACTCGATTTCAGCGTAGATATCCTTTGGTTTTAGGGCGAGTGCCCGTGCAGGCCCTGAGCCCATGCCAAAGTAGTCGCCCGTCTTGATGTCCCAGCCAGCAAATTGCGAAGCCAACGTACTAATCGTTGGTTGATCTGTTGTCACACTTACAGTTGGAAGGCAGAAGTCACCATATGCGCGAGAGGAAAGCGAAACATCACACAAACCTGCCATACACAACTTCACAGCCATCAGGCCGGCCTGATATCCTCCGGGGGTGGCAATGCCAGCGTCGATTATTGTCGCTCCTTTCGGCCGCTTCTCGACTTTGACCTGCAGTTCATCCTTTCGTGCAATGACTTCTTTCATGATATGCATTGCACGCCTATTGACGCTGATTGTCATCTGCACCTACCTTTCAAGGTACTTTTCGTTCCACTCAAGGTCGGGGTTTTCGGACACACGCGCAAAAAGTTGGCCTCTTCCACTCTCGTTTACGTCTCCGCTGAAAACATAGAACGGGCCTGGTATCTTCTCTTCGCCAGCCTTTGCTTTCTCGCGAATGTCCTCGAACTGGAAGCTTGGCAAGACTCCTCCTGTATTGCCGAGCACGATGATCTTTCCGCCAGTCATTTGTGCACCGATGCGCCCTTGGCAGGCGTGTTCT
>CAYGWT010000368.1:0-2044 GCA_964353625.1 uncultured Candidatus Bathyarchaeia archaeon
CAATCATCAAACCGAAACGGAACACAACCATCCGGAAGTACGGCAGTCAACCATGGCGCGACATGATGACGCTATGGTTTGAGGACGAGGCGGCATTCCTCAACCGGTACCACCAACGCAGTAAAGCCGAATCCGTCTACAACGCCTTGAAACGATGCTACGGAAACCATCTAACCAGCCACAAGACAAAAGCCCAGAGACGTGAACTCCACCTCAAAACCCTCACCTACAACATCGGAATCGCCAACCTCACAACCATCAGGGAACAAAATTGATAACTTTCCACAGCCTTATCAGGTGTTCTATCCCCCAACATCTGTCAGTCTGTCTAGGTCTCTGAAGTATATGTCTGCCGGGTAGAGGTAGCCTATTCCTTGATGTGGCCGCTCGTAGTTCCAGTAGTTCACGAATTCTTTGTGAGTTGGATAGATTGAGGCTTCAATAGTGTAGGCCTTGTGGAACGCCTCAATCTTACCGATCGTAGATGGCCTCCGCACGCTTGCGACGATATGCTCAATCCCATTTCCACTGCAATACTTCGTGAACTCCGAGATGCCTCCTCGTGCCGGATAGAATTGGGAGCCTCGATCCGTCAAGATCTGATCAGGTTTGCCGTATTGGCTGATTAATTCTTTCAGAAGCGTGATGGCGTGCTTGGCGGTTGGGTTGTGATGAATCCTTGAGCCTGGAACGAAGCGTGAATGATCATCCAAGAAGCTGATCATCCATTCATCCTTCTCAGTCATCTTGAAGTCTCCCTGCCACAAGTTGTTACTGTACGGTCTCTGGAATCTGTGCTTGCCCCAAACCTTTCTCGGCGCTTCGACTGGATTGTTCAATCGAGCCTCGATGAGTATTCGATGGATAGCGTTGTGACCAAACGCGATTACGCCTTCACCGCCGTAGTTCTTGAGGTAGCCTTCGATCTTGCATGGACCCCAACGCCTCTCCCTTCGAAGCTTGAGTATGAGATCCACCGTTTCGCGGGGTGCCTTCCAGAAACGGTGAGGCCTCCTGGACTTGACGCGTAGCCCCGCCCACCCATGTTTCCTGTAGATCCGCCACCAACGGTAGACTGTTCTCTCGTCTACTCGTAGAGTTGTAGCGACTTGGATGGATCTCCAGCCTTCCAGTTTTCTATGAACGATCCATCTTCTTCTCCGTAGAACGCTATCCACTAATCCAACCCCAACTCTCGTCTAGTCACTGAACTCTTCTTATCACTGACACATGTGGGGGGATAGCTCAACAGCCTTATCAGGGAAAAACCTTAAATTGAAAGCGGAAGAGCCCTCCATCGTGTTTTCCTTTGCCAAGCAAACCGTGGATTGGCCCAAAATGGGTTTCAAGTCCGCTCAATTTCAAACCGAGCGTACTACAGCAATTCTCCTTTCCGAAGAAACTGGAACTTTACGACGTCACATGTAGAGACGGGGAACAACGACCGAATGTAGTCTTCGGAAAAGAAGACAAAGTTGCTATTGCGAAAAAGCTGGATGAAGTCGGAATTCAAAGAATTGAAGCAGGCATGCCCGCGGTTTCCGACGAAGATTTCAACGCTGTGAAAGAGATAGCGCATTTAGGATTGAAAGCAAACGTTGTCGCCTTTTCTAGGGCCCGTCGTGAGGACATTGACTTAGCACTGAAATGTGATGTGTGGGGGGTGCTTATCGAGACTCCCTCCAGCGATGAATTGATAACAAAGGGGTTCGGCTGGACAAGGAAGAAAATGTTCGATATGGCCACTGAAGCGGTTGCATACGCAAAAGACCACGGCCTACACACAACCTATTTCGCTGTAGATTCAACCCGAGCAGATCCATCATTCTTGAGAAAGATGTACACGACAGTAGTGGAGAAGTCGCATGCTGACAGCGTAGTAGTTGTTGACACCTTCGGAATTACCTCGCCACAAGGAATTGGTGAGATGGTGCGCACGGTAAAGAAATGGGTTCGCGTACCGCTGGAAGTTCACTGCCACAACGACTTCAGTTTCGGAACAGCGAACGCGATCGCCGGATTAGCTGCCGGAGCATCTGTGGCT
>CAYGWT010000369.1:0-2498 GCA_964353625.1 uncultured Candidatus Bathyarchaeia archaeon
GCGGCCAACTTGGCTTGGTCAGTTTTCTGCCACAATTGTGGAACACCACTCGGCAACGTGTCAAGTGACCAATCGAAGATCGCACTAACGGGAAAGGGAGCCATTTCAGAGAAGAGTGTTTCCCTGCCATCTGAATCCCAAACTGAAAGCATGCCACAGATTGAGAAAATGCGCCTCTGCACTTCCTGCAACAAAGCCATCGGTGATAGTGAACGATTCTGCTCATACTGTGGAGCAAAGCAAGTCATTCTTCATGCTGAACCTCAGACTTCACTTGACCCGTACACGATGAAGACTGCAGTTGCAATGCTGGCCAAGATTACTGAAGCGAAAGACCACTCTGAGTATTCGACAATAGATCAACTCACGACCATGATCGGAGAGGTTGCTCTGGGAAAGGAGAAACCTCATGATGCAAATGAGTTGGCCTTCTCAGATCAGCTTAGACTGCTGACGCTCGTCTTCGAGTACACCCGCGACAAAGTTGGCTACAAGGGAGAGGCCTTTGGAGAATACATCAGATGGTCATGGGAAACGATCAAGACAGGGGGAGACTGTGACTGCAAAGTCGTGCTGCTCGCTACGATGCTCGCAAGTCTCGCATTTCGAAAAATGCACGTACTCGTTCTGCCTCCGGGCAGCTATCTTGATACAAAAGAAAACAGAGAAAGGAAGATGCAAGGTCACGTGATGCTCGAAGTCGAGCTGTCGGAAAAGAATAGAACGATTCGAGTGATGCTGGATCCATCATGCCAAGATTGTGATGTTGACGAGATTCCGGAGACTCTGCAACCGTTTCTCCAGAACCTCTACCGAATACCCATAATCCCCTAGTTTTGAGGGACTTCTAGCGAACTGCCGCATTTGACACAGAACGCCCTGGTGTAGGGGGGGTTAGTGAAGCCGCAATCTGGACAGATCCGTGGAATTGGCCGAGTTGCACGCATTCGGCGCACGCGAAAAACGGTCAGCGCAACAAGCGCCGCAATAGAAGAAAACAACACAACTATTGCCACAGGCAGTGGGACCGGACCGACCGAAAAGAGCTCAGTCGTCGGAGGATTCTCTGTAGTGGTCGCGCTTGATTTGGTTTCAGTAATCACAGTGGTGGTTGAACTCGTCACTATCTCGGTAATAGTAGATGTCTGTGTGCTCAAATTGGAGGTCGTTTTGGACGTTGAACTTACGGTCGTCTGAACAGCAGTGGTCGTCGTACTCGAAGAACTACTGCTCGTTATCACCCCAAAGTTGGCTGTCAGCCTATGTGGAGAACTCATATCGATCGTCAACGGTGAAGTCCTAGAAACGATTGAATTGTCAAGTACCCAGTTTGCGAAAGCATAAGCCGACCCCAGGATGTTTGCCGTAGCTTGGACTGATGTTCCTGCGTTGTACCACCCATCCTGAGAGTAGGGGGCAATCGATACCGATCCAGCTCCCGACGGGCTGGTTTCCACATCCAGATGAACCTGAGTCAAATAGTTGAACGCATTTGAGGCTGTCGCGATCACAGTCCAAACGTTCGATGCACAATAATATCGATAACCAGACGTGCCGCTAACATACTGATCAACCTGAATTGTGTGGGATGTGCCAATAGAATAAGATAGAACCCGAACGTCGTTGCCATTCATGTTGTCCGACTTGACGCCGTCAATCTGCAGCGTCGTCGACACATCTTTTGGCAGACCAACAAGTGAAACTGTCACGTTGTACTTGCCAACAACCGCGTAGCTCCCTTGCAGAAGCATGTTGCCACACAACTGAAACACGGTGTAGTAGCCATTGGCCCAAACAAGATCCTCGGTCTGCTTCTGCGGGTTGAAAGCCAACCCTTCCACGATGCCACGACCGTACTGGAAATAGAATGCGAGCACGCCATACTGAGCGCCCGTAAGACCAAGGTTGTTCGAGTCGATCAGAATTCGAACATCATTGATTCTTGCAGATGGTACAGATGACACAACATACCCGGCGTTCTCCGAATAGAGACGTATCTCATTGGCGTGAGGTGAAGGGTTATAGTATTGGCTTGGAGCCTCGGGTGAGAACAGATTGGTTGAGCTTCCAAACTTCTTCGGGGGACTATACACGTAGCTGTTTGCCACCGTATTATTCAGCTGAGGGCCCCAGAGCGTTACGTAGCTTGGGAAAGTGGCATTCATGTCTTTGAGTGCAATATCAGTGAAGATGACTCCATTGCCCACGTTCACATGGTTCCTGAGACTATTGGCAACCTGGGTTGGAATATAGCCGTTCCAGCCGAAGGAATCAATGACCACCAGCGAATAGTTGAGAATCATGCTCGGGTTTGCGGCCAGATCTTCGGCGGTCGTGATATTGTACGGAATCATCATCGCGTCCAGAGTCAGGTCCGTTCTTCCCCACAGACCTTTCACGATGAGCGTCTTGGATGGTTCCACTATTCTGAGAACACTGTTCAGAGTCTGCTGAGTAGCTAGCGTCCCAATGGTCACTTTCACAAATTCTGGTCTGTT
>CAYGWT010000370.1:0-2966 GCA_964353625.1 uncultured Candidatus Bathyarchaeia archaeon
TTCCTTGAGCTTCACGAGGTACGATCTCGGTAACTTGCGAGGCATTAACCGTTCTAGCCTAGGATAGGTGAGACTGGCGTATAAGCGTGAACTAAAGTCATCTCTCGAAACCAAGTCTCATTTGGTCTGTCGTCAGTCAACCAAGGATTCCCAAGTACGCGAGCACTAAGCCAAGGATATAGAAAGGAAGATGTTCATTTCTCCAGAGCTTGTTAAACAAAGCAGCGATGCCGACCGAGGGCAATAGTGCGTCTGCAACGCCAATGTAGCTCCAAACGTTGGCTGGAACGGAAGCTATGAGGCCGTTCACTGTCTCGAGGACAACCGCAAAGGCCGCTATTGGAATTGCTGGGCTCAAATCCTCAGAGAATCAACAGTTCAATTATCCGCACCAGCATTCTGGACCGTACACGGGACCTTAACTAGACGTTTAGGAAAAGAAAGACATCTTCGGATAGACGGTCTTGGGATGAAGATGCATGGGAAGGAACGTTCGCATTGTCAGACTTGAGTCGATGCGTGTCGGGAGTGTCTAGGCTTTCGGAGAAACCCCGGAAATTGAGGCATGGAAGAAACTATTTGCCTGGGCAAACCCAAAAGGGCTTCTTGCCGACTTGGAAGCGAATCCCGTCTTTGGTTTCAATAGCCCGTCTCCAACAAGACCTGGAATGTGCTACGGCTATGTCTTCTTTGTGAAGGTGGGATCAGAGGTTGAACCTGAGCACGACGTTCGCATTAATGATTTTAGGGGTGGTCACTACGCGACCATGCGTTGCGAAGTGAAAGGAAGACCGTGGGAAACTATTCCAGCGGCGTGGGCGGAGCTCGCCAACTGGTGCAAAATAAACAAATATGAAATCGGATATCACCAAGAACTGGAACGCCATCTTACAAGCAACGAGACTCTCGAGGGATTGGTTCTCGAACTACTCTGTCCGGTCATCAAGAAATAGTGTGTGCTCTATTTCGCGAACGAGATTTCGCCGCGCACCCCATTGGGATAATGTAGTTATGGTTCGAAAGGAGTGTCCATATTCCAATCGTCGTGATTGGCGGAGTGTGTGACATGGTCTCTAACGCTGCCGTTGGGGGTCGGAAAACGCAACGGTTAGTCTTGGCAGTACTGTTTGCCGTCTTGATTTTCATATCGAAGACCCTTTTGCCAACGCCGCTGGACAAGATGCTTATTGTGGTTCAAACAGTATTTCTCTGCTTAGGTTCGATAATACTGTCTCCTTTCGGAGCCACAGTAGTTTCAACGATTGCCGGGTTACTGACCTCTGCTTGGAGAGCGCCCTTCGCTCCATTCACCCTAGGATTCGCTATGCTCTACGGTCTTCTTGTGGATGCGTTCTTGTTGCTTTTCAAGGTCAGGGCTCGAAACGGAACGGTTCGAATGAAGAGACTGATTGCAGGGGCATCCATAGCCACCACTGTAACTGGCATGGCGAGCTACTACACAACGGTCCACGTTCTATCTCTTCTTCCGCGCAACATTGTCCTTGAGACTTCGATCCTAGCTATCGGATTTGTCAATGGTCTAGCGGGAGGCTATTTGGCAGGCGTGCTATGGAGCAGGAGTTTGAGACATCTCCTCTTCTAGCTCAATGGACGATGCAATTCTAGTTTGATTTCGTCGCCAACGTTTCCAATAATCGCTTCACTTTCTGTGTTGTATAGTGATCAAGTCGGTCCTTTTCCGCTATGGCTCGCTCTCCACTTTCGGCTCAACTGTAACTTGAGACCTGATTGAGTTCGCAATCAAGCTGTATTTCTGAGCCCAATCCAACGCTTTAGCTACTCGTTCCAGTGACTCAGTCTTGACCTTGATCACTGGTCGCAAAATCGTTTGTTCAAACGTTGAAGTCCGATCCAGAAGCTCAACCACACGGCCTTCAGCTTCGCATTCGTAGGACACCAGCTGAATCTTCAGTCGTTCAGATGCCCAAATGAACATCAAATGGAAGCACATGTTCAAGGATGCGACAAAGGCGTCCTCAGGCGTCATGACGCCATACTTACCTTGCAAGGCAGGTGGAGCCGAGAAAGTCATCCGTGGACCGTTGCTGCATATCAACTCACCCTCATGTTTGCCGGTCCAGATGACTTTGTTTGTGTATGCTGGCACTTCGTTACCTCCAGTGCTCCAAGACTCTGTCGACTTCTTGTGCAATCATTTCAGCCACTCTCTCAGCCAAGGCTAGGCTCTCACCGTCCAGTTTTCGAGGAGAGCGTGACCTATCGTAACCAGAACTCTTTGTCAGGTCCGTGATGACTATCGATCCTGCAGGTTTCCCACTGTAGCGTTCGGTGCCGACCTTTGCACAAACCTTCTCGCAGCCGTCAACCGTAATGGTCGGATAATACTTCGCGAACGCTCTTTCTTCTCCGCCTCCGGCTAGGAACAAGGGAAGGCAAATTGTCACAGTCTCGTGGGGCCTTAGTTTCTCAAGTACTAGGCGCGTTGCTACTCGTGATATCGTTCCTTCAACGCATCCTTCTCCGCTGCATGATATGATGCCAACCTTCTTTTCTGGCAGATCCACCATTGGAATTCACTTCCTCAGTAGTTCGTCTACTTTCTCCGCTACCTGTTCCGCGAGCAGGTTGGCGAGTTCTTGTCCATCGTGATCTAGGAAAGTGACACTCTTCGGTTTCAATTTCCGGTTTTCCCTTAGCGTGTCAACGACTCTGAAGCTGGCGGCTAAATCTCCGCCTGCAAGCTTGAGGTTCTTCGCGGCACATTGTAGTGGGCAGCCGTCAACTGCAATGCACCTGTTGTTCTTAACGAGCTGAAGAGTCTCTTCGTCTCCGCTCACAATGAGGGCAAGGCAAGTGGTGTCCGTGACTCCTTTTCTCAGGTTTTCGACGACCTCATAGGTTGCTTCTCTACTCACACTGCCCAAGGCTTTGCCGATCCCGCTACATGGAACTACAACTATTCTGCTCTGTTTCGCGGCCTTCAT
>CAYGWT010000371.1:0-1738 GCA_964353625.1 uncultured Candidatus Bathyarchaeia archaeon
AGCACACCTTAAGAAAGCTGATGAGATTACAGCAGACAGTCTGAACGATTATGATTTGGTTTTTCTGGGTTCGGCTTGCCATTCAGCGGACTTGGCGTCACCAATGAGAAAGCTTCTGAAAGCCGTACCTAGATCACCTAAATTCAAGCTTGCTGGCTTCTTCACACATTCGTGCCCGACTCAGGAACGCTCGCCTGAGTCATTCACAGCGTGGGCATCCAAATGCGCGGCTTCATTCGAAAAAGTGGGCAAAGAGAAACAGATTGACTTCAGAGGATATTACAATTGTCAAGGTGTTCCATCACCAGCAATTCAAGAATTCATACACAATGAAGTAATTGGGTCGGCTGACAGCGGGCTCGGGAGCACTACGTGGGAGGAATACGTAAAAGAAGCCTTGAAACATCCGAGCCCTGAAGATCTCTGCAAAGCCGAAGAATTCGCACGTAAAGTGATATCCAACGTCTGACGCGTATGTTGTGTGATATGCCAAAGCGCGCTGGACGTTTCCTCTAGCAGACTGCGCGCGCCATTCGTTCTTCTGACTTGCATCCCGCTCGTTCTAGCTTGTGTGAATTGCCGTAATGTTTTTATATGCATATCAGCCTACGTTCGCTCTGATTAGCACGTGAAAAGGGAACAAACTCAGATGAATGCAGTCCGCAGACCATTGATTGCGCCACTTTTCTACGTATCTTTGATAGTTATCTTCTGGGGGTATCAGTTTTTGTGGCCTACGAAAGCAGAGGCGAATTTTGCTGCATTGCCTCCGATGAATCTGACTATTGTTGGTGCCAACGGAACTCAAGTGGTCTTAAATGAGGCTGACATTGCAGGATTGCCGTCCTACAGGGGCTACGGCGGATTCAAGACTTCGTATCCTGCTGTCAAGGGTCTCGGCAACTACACTGGTGTACGTCTGGACACTCTTTGCAGCTTGGTCGGCGGCTTAACGAGTACTAGTATCGTGAGAATCATGGCAACAGACTACGAGGCTAACCTCACCTATGCCCAAGTCAATGGTGAGTTTGTCACTTATGATACTTCCGGCGCGGAAGTACCTCATAACCTACCACTCGTGCCTATCGTAGCATACTTTTTTAATGATGCAAACGTATCTGATGGACCTCTTAGGCTGGCGATCGTGGGTCCTGAGGGTCTAGTGACCGATTCGGCATACTGGGTCAAATGGACTGTAGAAATCGAGATTTTCGACGAAGCTGTTCCCGAGTTTCCACCGTCAGCCATCTTGCCGCTACTAATCATGGCGACTATAGCATCAGTGTTGAGTCTAAGGGTTCTTCGCCAGCGGCAAGATCGTTTGAGCCGGCCTGAAAGATTAACCAATCGATGCGATGTGGAATGAGCGACAAATCTGTCGTGACGGTGCGTTTCTCGAAGAGAACTCTGGTAGCAGTTGCTGTTCTGATAATCATTGTGGCCACAGTTGTGGCTTCGTGGGCAGTTTATCCGCTTCTGCAGAAGAAAGAACGCGTGCTTCAACCCATGAGCCTGACACTTGTCGCTTTCAACGGTACGACTCTTATTCTCGGCGAATCAGATATTGCTCGACTTGAACCTTTCGAGTCCAAAGGGGGCTTCAAGACCAGCGCGGGTTCAATTCGTGTCATAGGCAACTATACAGGTGTTCGACTGGTTGATTTGTGCACTCTTGTCGGTGGCATTTTCAGGAATTGCAGTCTCAGAGTGACTGCTAGCGACGGGTATTCAATGGTCT
>CAYGWT010000372.1:0-1546 GCA_964353625.1 uncultured Candidatus Bathyarchaeia archaeon
AGAAAGAAATTGAAGACGGCCATGCTCAATTCGTACACGTACGAGGAGGCAAACAATAAGCTCGGCAACTGGATCAAGCAGAGATCCAGGTGGAACAAGGGATACATACAGACCTACCTAGTTCATATGAGACATCCGCGAAAATTGCTTCAGGAAATGGGCTGGAAACAGTTCTTCTACTTCCAACTGACATTCGGTGGAAACATATTCCTCCCATTGATCAATCCGTTATTGTGGGCCGTCACGGCACTGACTCTGCTGAGCCCAGGAATTTTCGACTTCCTCTTCTTCTATCCTATAGCGTACATCTGCATCTTCAATCTCATCATCGGGAACGGCGTCTTCATTCTTCTACACATGGGCCCATATGTCGTAAAGAAGAACTACACATCAATTCCTTTCGCATTCATCATTCCACTCTACTGGGTGCTGATAAGTATCGGAGACTGGAGAGGAGTAATACAACTGATCACAAAGCCGTTCTACTGGGAGAAAACACAACACGGCCTATCACACCTGCATGGCAAAGTGCAAGCATGAAGCGAGAATGCTAGGATGAACCAGAGGTGGAACATGAAATGGCTATCGCCAAGAAAATACAACTCTCGCAGGCCAAATCAGACTTGGAAAAAGATGGTCAGGAAGAGCTTCAAAGCGCAATCTCAAACATATGGCTGCGATTCAAGCCTGTAAGCCTGCAACGTGTTGCCCTTGTTGAATCCGCGATCACCGCTCTGCTAAGCGGACCAATCGACCGTGAATTGCAGAAAAAGGCGGAGGGAGAGGCACATAAGCTTGCGGGTTCGCTGGGATCATTCGGGTTCGCAGATGGATCGAGAGATGCACGTGAAATAGAGATAATCCTTCAATCTGAGCGTCTGATTGAGCCACAAATACTGCGCCTGTCTGAGCTGGTCGTTAATCTTCATGCACAGTTGGAAATGGAACAAACAGATAGACTAGACTCCTTCGCCAACGAGAAGAAAATGGCCGAGTCCGAACAGGTGGCCGCAAATGAAGAAGCGTCGTCAGGCGTCGAATCAAAGAGCGTCGACGTAGTAGTTGTTGATGATGATGAAGTGCTGTCCAGTCTCTTACTGCATTCCTTAAAGACTCAGGGATACCAGACAGAGTGGATAGCTGACGGGCAAGTTGCCGTGGACAAGTTGAGAGGACCGACTCCCACGGTGAAAGCTCGCATAGTCGTACTCGATGTGAACTTACCGAGCCTCGACGGGATCAGTGTTCTAAGAGAATTGTCAAGAACTGGAGCGTTGAAAGAAATGAAGGTGATCATGCTCACAGTACGATCCTCAGAGCCAGAAGTTCTGTCCACGCTACACCTTGGTGCCTTCGACCATGTCGCCAAGCCTGTCAGTGTCCCTGTCTTGATGCAACGCGTTAGACGTGCGCTCGGATCATGATATCTCCATTTGCTGATATGGCTCTGCTGTGGCTCATTGCGGAAATCCTAGTCGCTACCATAGTGGGTGCGCTTGCACTTCTATTCCTGCATGCATACTATCTAGATCATGAAGCAGACTCA
>CAYGWT010000373.1:0-1945 GCA_964353625.1 uncultured Candidatus Bathyarchaeia archaeon
GAATCGTTTAGTTGATGTGAGAAGCGAGTAGAGATCCCTTCCAGGCAACCCAATCTTTTCTAGTGCTCTTTCGATCTCTTTCATTCCAAAGAACACCGATGAAATCTCATCTAGTTGCGATATAACGCTTCGTTGCCTATGCTCGACCCGCGTGTAGGGGCACGTCCTTAAAGAGTTCAGAACCGCACTAGCTGAGAGGGGGTTGTCGTTCTTGTTCAAGCTTGGTGGCGTGATTCCCGCTCTCGTCACCCCCTTCACAGACGACGGCAAGAACATCGATGAAGAACGCTTCAGACGTCTGATTGGTCACGTCATGAGTTTGGGTGTGACTGGGCTTGTGCCCTGCGGAACCACCGGCGAATTCCAGAACCTCTCAGAACAGGAGAGAAGGCGTGTTGTGGAGATTGCGATCGATGAGGCGAATGGGCGAATCCCGGTAATTGCGGGAACTGGTGCAAGTGGCACTGACCTTGCGATCGAGAAGACCAAACACGCTAAAGACGCCGGCGCAGATGCTGCCATTATCGTCACGCCGTACTATCACAAACCCGCAAACCGGGGCCTATACGAACACTATCGAAGGATCGCGGAAGCCGTTGATATCCCGATCGTCCTATACAACATCCCTCAAGCGACAGGAGTCCCACTGCCCTGGCAGATTGTCGAGGACCTTGTCGATATCCCAAACATCGTCGGATTGAAAGACAGCAGCGGAGAACTCCGCTACATCCTCACCGTCCTAGAGAAAGTTGGCGCTAGACTCCCAGTCATGTGCGGTCATGATGAAGTTGTGTTACCCGCGTTGGCTGCAGGCTGCGCAGGCGTAATCTCAGCCAGCTCCAACATCTTCCCCGAGTATCACTTGAAGATCCTGAAGGCCGTTCAAGAGTGCAAGCTTGACGAGGCGAGACGGATTCAGCTAACAATTCAGAAGATGTCTCGATTCATGGCGAAGAGCGGCCCCGTTGCTACGAAAGCCGCACTCAACATGATGGGAATACCCGTAGGCCCGGTTCGCCTACCATTAAGCCTCGGCGGCGAGCTCACGTACGAAGAGAAAGATGAACTGAGACTTGATCTGGAGAAAATAGGCAAAATCAAGCGCAGAGCAGTGGAGTTTGAGGCTCCTGCGGCGAGACCTCTGACGGATCGTTTCTCAATTGTTGGAATCAGCCCTGATGATATACGCAAGTCCGCGCTGAGGATTGGTGAGGCGCTTGCGGGAGAAGGCTCTGAAGTAGCACATATCGATCTCTTGATCGGAAAGAAAGATGGCCCCGTTGGAGTAGCATTCGCGCAGGCAAAAGCATCACTTGCGCTCGGGCACGAGCCGCTGCTTGCGATTATTGAGCCGAATCTTGTAGTGAAACCTCCAACGCTGCTCGTTCCAACAGTCTCCATCAAAGGAATGAGAGACGCAAGCCTCGTCTATGGACCAGCCCAGGCGGGTGCAGCGAAAGCCGTCGTTGATAGCGTCGCTGACGGAACAATTCCTCAAACCGCCTTAGATGAGATTGTGATCATTGCAAACATATTCGTTCACCCTGCAGCCGTGGATAGGAAGCGAGTCTACATCAATAATTACAAGGCGATGAGACATGCAATCAGAAGAGCAATTGAAGGCTGGCCATCTCCTCAAGAACTGACCGAAAACAAGGACCTGGCAAAGCACCCGTTCAAGTACGCCCCATAAGCGTGAGGTATCTTGACTCGAACCGTTCTCTTCGTTTGCGTCGGAAATGCGGGCAGGAGCCAGATGGCAGAAGCCATCTTCAACAAACTGAAACCGAACGGCTTTCAGGGAATTAGTGCCGGAACAAGACCGGCAAGCGAAGTAAACCCGCTCGTCGTGCAAGCCCTCAGAGAGATCGGAATTGACGCAAGCAACAGCAAACCTAAACTTGTTTCAACAGAAATGATCACGAAAGTTGAGAAGATCATGACG
>CAYGWT010000374.1:0-2122 GCA_964353625.1 uncultured Candidatus Bathyarchaeia archaeon
TGACGAACTATCTTGTCAAGGTCTGCAGAGCATTGTCTTTGTAAATGAACAAGGCGGGATACTGTTCAACGAGTATGAGGATTCAACTGGTACCAGACTTCATGACGACCAGATCGAACCTTGGCGAGTCACACAAGCGGAATGGGCGAGCCTACTTTCTCAAGCGTCAGGCGTAGGATTCACACTACGTCGGCCGAGCCCTTGGCGCATAGTAAGAGGAAGAGAGGTGGTCAGAAATCGCATTTCTTGGTCTGGGCTAGACTTGTACTGTGAGGGACCTCCTCAGGCACTGGAATATTCAGTCGAGATTTCCGGAGACGCTACGCATTGACTGACGTGGTTCTCATCTATCCGTACTTTCGATCGCCGAGAGATAGATCGCCGTTCAGGTTCCCTCCTCTAGGACTTGGGTACATCGCGTCACAACTTAGAAATCATGGATTGTCCGTGAAGCTCGTCGACTGCACATTCAGATCAGAGGATTCTGCTGTTCAAACGGTTAGGGGTTTGCACCCATCTATCATTGGAATCTACTCGATGTTCTCAATGAGTACATCCACCTTTCGCCTAGCTAGACTGTTGAGAAAGGACTGCGACCTGCTCGTTGCTGGCGGCCCGCTTCCCTCAATCTTCCCTGAAGACTACCTGAAGGCGTTTGATGTTGTCTGTATCGGAGAAGGGGAGGAGACGATGCTGGAACTCGCAGAGGCACATTTGAAGCAGGGGAAACTCACGAACATCAAGGGGATCTGCATTAGAACGAGTCTTGAGTCGAACACTACGGACGAGTCGAATATTCGAACGCCTGCTCGCCCTCCGATTCGCGACCTTGATTCTATCCCATTCCCTGCAAGGGATCTATTTGACAACGACGATTACATGGAGTACTATAGGGACCGTTTCGACCGCAAAGAGACTTCAATTATCACAACTCGAGGATGCCCTTTTGATTGTGACTTCTGCAGCAGACCAATTTTCTCAAACCAATTCAGAGCTAGATCCGCCAGAAATGTGCTCGATGAGCTTGAGCAAATAACTAGACTCGGATATGACTCCGTTTGGTTCTCGGACGATTGTTTCACACTAATCCCTAGCAGAGTTCTACAGATTTGTCGAGGCGTCAAGGATAGAAGCCTTGAACTAAGGTGGGAGTGCCTCTCACGGGTAGATGGCTTCAGCTTCGGGATGGCGAAGGCGATGAAAGAAGCTGGATGCGAACGAGTGTTCTTCGGAATCGAGTCTGGCGACGATGGAATTCTCAGACAAATGAAGAAGCGTATCGATGTTGATCAAGCACGGAAAGCCGTTGAGGCAGCTAGGAAGGCCGATTTGAAAGCTGCGGGATTCTTTATCATCGGTTATCCTGGAGAGACCAACTCAACGATATTGCGGACGATCAAGTTTGCCACAAAGCTTCCTCTTGACTATGCGTCGTTTAGTCTTCCATATCCGATCCCAGGAACTGGTCTCTATGATAAGGTCAAGGACAGACTTCGTGAACAGGATTGGCGCTACTCATCTTGGAGATTAATTGATCATGCGCTACTGTATGATGCAGAGTTCTCGGAGTTCAAGCTGAAGTTCGCGATAGCCAAGGCAGCTGTCCAACATCGAGTGTGGAAACATGGTGGAAAGTGGGCGTATACACTGTTCGGGACACCTTTCGAAGCGCTTACCGATCTAGCATTCAGGAGTCTGAAATAGCGAGATCAAGAATTGGCAGGCATAACGGGTGAATTTATCGAGAATCCGCTATTCGATCCTTCTAAGTGTCGGGATCCAGCTGGCACTTGGAGCTTTCACCGCTCATTCGTACGACGGACGCGTGTTCTTTACGGTCGGGTATTCTGTGGCTCACGGCAACTCACCCTACACTCCCACTGACGTTTCCGGCGTCTTTGGATACACACTTTTTTCGGAGGCATACCCGGGGATTGGATATCCTCCGCCCTGGGGCTTGGTGCTGGGGCTGGCATATCTTCTGAGCTACAACCTGTTTCCAAGTTTGATTCTCTATAACCTTGCGATCAAAGTGCCCATCGTGCTTGGCAACATACTGCTTGCACTACTCGTAGGGAGAATTGTTCGGTCTGAAACTTCAAATGCCGCCTTATCAAAGAAC
>CAYGWT010000375.1:0-2851 GCA_964353625.1 uncultured Candidatus Bathyarchaeia archaeon
GGGCTCTCCTTTGCTGGAAGCCAACCGCAGCAGTATATGCAACCAGTCGGAGCGGCGATGAAACCCGTTCCAATTGTGAAAACGATCACTCCATTGGCGCAGGCAGGCCCGCAGCAGTGGCCAGTTCCCATGGCTCGGCCGCAGATGACGATCGGATCCTGCTCTTTTCACCCTGAGCTTCCGGCATCGTACATTTGCATTAGATGCGGCAAGCAGATATGCTTCTCCTGCACGAAAACGTTCGGTCAGCTGGCGATATGCCCTGAGTGCCACTGGGCTCTTGCACCACGTGCAGGCACAGCGCAGCCGGGACGCTGAAACGATCTTTCCTACGCGAGAAGCCCTTTCCTCTTCAGTCGGTCCGTGGATAGCTTGACCTCATTCACGGGCAACCCAAGATCCTTCGAAGCTTGGCTAAGTGATATCTCACCATTTCGTTTCGCGATATATTGGTAGACTCGGTTATCCACCTCCTCCAAGCCAACGGCGGCTGAGGCCTGACCGCGCTTCCGGGCAGCTCCAGCAACTGCGGTCCTGCGTCGTCGAAAACCGGAGCTAAGCGACGAGCCTAGCCTTGCAAGAGATCCAGGGCGCTTCGCAACTATGAATATGACAGAAGTGACTATTGTTGCTGCGGCACCTAGTGAAAGAATGAAAATCCACAAGGGTGCATAGTCTGTGACCCACTGTGCCTCTACTATGTAGGGTCGATCCATCGTGACCTCATTTTCACTTGGTGGGACAGCGCTAATCCCGTTCGAGGAATTGAGGCGCCAGCCAGCGAGCGTATGTTTCACTAACAATTCTGACCCGTTGTAAGTCACACCAAACCTTGCTTTTTCCTCATCAAGATACCAGCCAGTACCTGTCGGTTCCCCAAATGAGGACGTTACGAGAAGGTAGTACTGTGTTTGATAGATCAACCGCACGCTATGCGGCTTATTCATCACAAGCTCCGCCGATGTTCCTGGCTGAGTCATGCCATCGATATTCCACGAAAGCCAGACAAATCGTTGAACCGAGCTTCCCGAGATTGAGATTACTTGAGGAACAGGACCAAGAGAAGCAGTCTGGCCAGCATCGTACCAGGTGCTGTTAGGGGCTGAGAGTCTCTGAGCGATATCTGGTGGATCGTAAGTGACGTCCAATTTGTATTGTGTCTTGTATCTTGCAGTCACTGACTTGGGTCCATCCATACGAGCAGACCCGTGGGAATCGGTACCTATGTAGTCTCCTACCCATTGAACAAAAACCTGTCGAGTGTCGGTTCCATTTGTTCCTTTAGGTGCAAGGAAATCTGCCGTAGATCCAGCGTCGAGCCAGAGAGTTGAGGGCGAGAAAAGTCCGACCGGATCATACGATATTCGAAGGGTATACTGTGTCTTCCAGGTGGCAACTGCTTTCTTCGGACCATTCATGACTATCGAGTCGGAGATTATTCCCTGCCCCGAGGCATCCTGTCCCCACTTCACAAACAGATATCTCACCCCTTCGGATCCGATTGTCATGTTCGTGTCCAACCTGGCTTGAGTAGTTGTTCCCCCGTCGTACCAATCACTTCTAGACGGCGCCCCGTACTGAGAGACGACTTCGAGGTAGTATTGTGCCTTGTAGGTGAATGTGTGGGTGCCAGCTCCCGTGAAGGACCAGAGGTTGTCTCTGCATTGATACCTGGTTCCGTTGGCCCCGCCCGCGTTTAGGTCGACGCTGAGCGTGTGCGCACCGCCAGGAGAGAGGCTTAGGGCCTTCGTGTCGCCTGTCGTAATCGTTCCGTTTAGTATGCCGTCCAGGTAATACTGAGTTCTTGCTCCGCCCGGAAGCCCTACCACTGTGAAGGAGACGGAGTACGCTTGAGCCTTCACGAGTGTCGGTGCGGCGACGAGAGAAATGAGGATCAGCACGTCAAGTGCCAAGATGGCCAATCTAGTCCTCGACAGCATGAAGGGTGGGCCTCCGCCACCCGTCTAGCATGTGTCTAGGCCTAAAATGTATTACACTCTCGGATCTGCCTTCATCGTGCCAGAACAGTAAGCCGGTAATCAGTCTCTATTGTTAGATTGACTGCGCCGATATGGATGATGCGAAGCCTGACGATACGATTTGCCAAGCCCATGAGCGCAATCGTCATAACTAATTCGGCCCACTCACTGAGACATGACTTCCACTGCATACACGCGAGGCAGAAGTAGAGAATACCAAGTGCTGAAGAAACTGAGACTCGAAGGGTGGTGCTGCAGCAGGAGCGCAGCATCTCACGGCCCCGTGGACGTCTTCGCTGGGAAGAACGGACTCATCCGCATGATTCAAGTGAAGAGCGGGCAAGCCAGACTGAGGCCTGGAGACAGGGAGATCCTCAAGCTTTGGGCACAGGCTTACGCCGGAGTAGCTGAGGTCTGGTATTTTGGCAAGCGCGCAGGCACAAAAATAGAAGTGATTCTCGACGCAAGAACACGACTTCAACAACCTCACTCACATGTGCACGTCCAAGCAGACCTGGTAGCAACAAGGGCCAACACTCCTGACCACATGTGATTCTATGTTGCCCTCACCGGCGCCTATCTTTTGAAACACAGGACTCAACTTCGACAAAGCCTGCATGCTTGCCGCTGATCTACGATTTGAGTCGATGAACACATAGCAGTGTATCACCCCGCAACCATTCTTCAATGCGCTTTTCGCGGTCGGAAGAGACTGCAATGACAATTCAGGCAACGGCAGCAGGACTCGATCAGCGCATCCGTTGAGAAAAGAGGCCACTAGTTGGTTCGCGTCTCCGCAGATCACATCTATTCTATCTCGTACTCGGTTGAGCCCGTTGTTCATGGCATGATAGCGAACGGCCGTTGGGTTG
>CAYGWT010000376.1:0-7220 GCA_964353625.1 uncultured Candidatus Bathyarchaeia archaeon
TGAAGCTGGCCAAGCTCGTATGCTTTCTTGAGCTCCTGATAATCGTCAAATCTGACGTTTCCTCCGTACTTGAGCGGCCTCTGGATTTCGAGGCTACCCATCTGAGGCAACAGGACTAGTTGAACGATTTCTAGTACGGGATTGTTCTGAGTCTCCTTGGACGGGCAATATGCGGATCTCATTTTCTTCTTGATCCCCTCCGGTTCTTCATGAACCAGAATTGCGGTTCCAGGAATACTTTTCGCCATCTTGGACCCAATTTCAGAATTGTAATCAGGATTCTCATCAAGCTCGTTTACGGAGGCTGCAGTTGCGACAATTTTGGATTTACCGGCAAGGCCTGGCAGGAGAGGCGTGTGTATCGAAACCGGCTTTTTTCTCTGCAGTTTCTGAGCGGATTCCCGAGCTATTATGTGTGCCTTTCTCTGATCAATCCCCGCGCAAGCGATATCAATATCCATCTGGAATATGTCTGCAGCTTGCATGCAGGGATAGAGCAACGCTGCTGTTTCAATGTCTTCCACGTCCATTTGTCGCCCCATTATCGGAAGCGCCCTGAGCATTCTCTTAGTTGAATTTGATTTGGCTATCCTGATTACTTTCTCCCAATAGTCGAGAGCACCTTCAACCTCAGAGCCCAATCGATATGTGACCTTTTCTCCGGTGAGTCCGAGTCCTATGAAGCATTTCTTGAAGTATTCGGCACATAACCGGATGTTGTCAAGATTGGCGCCAAGTTTGTTGTTGATCCATGCGTGCCAATCGGCGAGGAAGATTGTGAAGTTGCATCCCGCATCCACCATGTCTCTGATCTTACCCCCGCAGACTAGCCCAGTTCCGATGTGCATGCCCCCGCTCGGCTCGAAGCCCCAGTAGGCTTTTGGGGCAGCTGTCGTTTCCAAGAGTTGTCTGAGTTCGTCGCCTGTAATAATTTCCTCTGTACCTCTTGATATTAGTTGTAGTCGTTGTTCCGCATCCATTGTGTAGACTCTCGCGTGGAAGGTTTGCATGTAGACCTCTTAAATGATAAGCTCAGGTTTCACCGTGGGCAAGAGTTCAAGGTTTCCTGAGCTCCCGCCCTGTCGCCCACGACACTAACACGCGAACTTCATCGAGGGGCGTCGCCCCACTTTGTCGGCTCTCTCGGGGGTGGGCTGTTTCTGGTGCCTGTGCAGAATAGTTCTCAGTCGAATTAGATTAATGGTTCGTTGCTGCAATGTGCAGCGTCCGCGTGTTCAGCTCAAACGCAGCGGCGGGGGTCTGGATTCCCCAGTTCTCTAGGACTTGGGGATGAATCTCACCCATGATTCCAACTTGCGCCTCTCCGACGCGTATTGCAGCTGCGCGGCCGTCCACGAAGCTTCCATGCGCTAGATCAGTAACCTGGGTCCTCAGGCCAAGGTTCGTAAGCAAGGCATCGAGAGAAGCTCTTGCTTCAGTGAATGAGGCTTCGGCATGGCAAGTGACGCCTGCCACTTTTGTGATTTCCTGGACGCCGGACCCATCTCGTATAACGCAGTCGCCTGTCTCGAAGATCTTCTGTGGGTACGCAACATGAACATTGGCTGCCAGAATCTCCATTAGGCTTGGGATCAGCCAGTCTCTAAGACACGTTAGGGTCTGTACGCGTGGGTTCTGGAGGTCAACAATATTTTCTGGTAGCAAGTTCATTCGCCTGAAGAGTTTTTCTGGGTTGGACAGAGTGAATGTGAGTACTTCCTGGAAGCCCAGTCCGAGCATTATCTCCCGCAGCAGGTCGTTGAATTCTTGCTGCCTCGTCATGCCGCCAATCGTGGGGTGCGGAGGCCATCTTGGCTTGATTCGGTTGAGGCCGTAGACAATGCCGATGTCTTCAATGATATCAACGGGATGCATAATGTCCAACCGGAAACAGGGCACGACCACGTTCAAGACGTTTTGTGATTCTCTGGACGCACCGAATCTTGCTTTGCGTAGCAATTTCACTGCCTGAGCGACGGTCAAGTCAATTCCAAGTATCCTCTTCACGTAGTCTAGTTCAATTCTCACGTGACCTGTTCTCAGGGTGGGTGTCATTGCCATCTTCGTCTTGCCGTACGGGTAGTGAACAATGCTCGAATAGATCCTGCCGCCGCGATCGGCCAGACTGATGGTCACCATCATGAGCGCGTTCAACACCACATCGAGCGTTGTGCCGGTGACTTCGATAAGCACATTGTGTGTCTGAGGAGTGATCCGGCCCAGATCGTTCGAGTTTATGATTGGAGGAAAGGAAAGCACGTTTCCTCTCGAGTCAAGTAGGATAGGCCACAAGGGATCCAGTTCCACAATGTGGCCGTACTGAATTCCCTTGGGATGTTTGACTAGGATCTCTCGAAGACTCATCCGTTCATTTGTTCCAAGGGGAATGAAGCTGATCTCATCCGGTCTAGCAACAGCGTATCTGAGTGGCGGAGCTATCAGATCGAAGTCGTAGAGCCCGATCGATGATCTCTTCCTTCCTCGACCGTAGCTCTCATCGAGCTTGTCCTGGAGATGCATGAGGCCTCGGATTGCAGCGTCCGAAAGCCGAACGCTCTTGACTATTGAGCAGCCAATGAATGGCCTGATCTTCTGCAGGCGAGGGTCAACCTTGATTGTTACGCCAGAAGGGCCCGCTATTGTGTAAGTCTTGGGCCCGGTCTCAAGCCCAAGAAACCCCCGCAGGGCCCTCGCTATCCCTTCTGGCGACCACAGGTCTGGTCGATTGGTATCCTTGTTCTCAAGACTAAGTTCCTCAACTCCGCTCTCTTCAGAGATCGTGCGCGTCACATCGCATTTGATCTGGTGAAAGATTTCATTCAGAGCGTCGATATCTGTTGGCAGCTTGCCGCGGAGCAACTCTTCGAGGTCTTCCTGCTCTACTGATATGGTGACCATTCTAGATTAGCTCCTGCTTCCTCAGCCAGTTGAGGTCTTGAGAGAAGAGCGTGCGCACGTCGTCGATTCCGGCTTTCATCATGAAAAGGCGCTCAACACCTAGGCCCCACGCTATCACTGGCACTTCAATTCCGAGCGGAATAGTGAGTTCTGGTCGGAAGATGCCGGACCCTCCAAACTCAAACCAGCCCACTCCTTCCTTGTATGCCTGAAGCTCAACGCTAGGCTCTGTGAACGGGAAATAGTCTGGATTGAACTTGACCTTGTCCGCGCCAGCTATGTCTAATGCAAATCTCTCCAATACACCCAGCAAGTCTCTGAGCGTTAGATCATCACCGACGACTATTCCTTCAACTTGATTGAATTCTGTTAGATGCGTCCTGTCGACTTTGTCAGGGCGGAAGCACCTAGCTATCGAGAAGTACTTGCCTGGTACCTGCAACTCCTTGCTGACTAGGGTTCTTGCACTCTCGGCGGTCCCGTGGCTTCTCAGAACCAGCCGAGACGCTTCAGTCTTGGAATAGGGGGCTCTCCAGCCTGTTGACCCCGTCTTCCAACCGTTCTCATGTGTCTCCTTCACGTTGTCAAGAAACGCAGCGAAAGGTGCAGAGTCTCCATACTCCGGCGATTTTACCATGTATATGTCGTGGACCTCGCGTGCCGGATGATCTTGGGGCATGTAAAGCGCGTCGCAGTTGAAGAACATCGATTCAACGATGGGGCCCGTCATCTCTCTGAAGCCGAGCGCTATTAGCTTCCACTTGAGTTCGTCTAGGAATCGTCTGTATGGTTGTTTCTTGCCTGGCCAATATGGAGCTACTTCGGCTTGCACATCATACTTTCTCAGTATGTTTTGACGCCAACTTCCTGTGGCCAACATTTCAGGCGTTAGGCTGCTGGTCTCATGCTGAACCGCAATTCCTTGCTTCACGAGGTTCATGCCCTCTGGCGTGATCGATACAACCTTGTCCGCTCGTTCACGCAGGGTCAATAGCCTCCTCTGCTTCAAGACTTGAAGCTCAACCTTGTCCGCGGAATCTAAGTTGGACACGTCGGTTCCTTCAGATTCCGAGAGTCTGTGGAGCACTTTCTCGTCGTTTGAAATCTCAGCTACTTTCTCCGCGACTATCATCGTCGCTCCGTCGGACTTTTCGAGCTTAGCCCAACCCTTCTTCTTGAGCCATCCATAGACGACCGGAAGCATATCCGCGGGTACCTGAGCTAGACGGGCTGCCTCGGATGCCTCCATTCTCCCTCCGTGATCGACTACCGTTTTGACGATCCTACGCTCGGGCAATCCTCTCTGCGAGTAGTCTCGGCCCTCTGACGTAAGAGAGGCTAGTGAAACAGGTTCGTCCTTGACCAATGCGTAGCCTCGCTCGGCAAGTGCAAGTGCCGCACGCATCACGGCGGCTTCCTCAAGTCCGGTTTCGGCTGCAACTTCCATCGAATTGGAGGGCCTTTCTACCTTTCCGAGTGCTTGAAGAGTTCTAGCTTCATGATCTCTGAGTTCTATCACAGTCACCACTCGCTCTTTCGAATTGCTTTGGATTGGATCTTTGAAGGTGACACGTGTTTGGGCGAGATCGCGGCTCCTGACATGGCCTGCAATTACTGGCGTATTCAGTGGCCGGCAGGGAGCGTGAAAACGCAGTCACCGTCATCGTTGCTCCCGCATCTCATCATCAATTTCCGGAAACGTTCCTGTCCGTAGGTACATTTGGAACGATATATTAGTTCTGCGCAGATCTATTCCGGTAGATTCAGTCCTTTCTTCTCAGCGAGGAATTCGTCCACATGGTCCTTTGCTCTCTCTCGCCTCGCTTGAAGCTCACGGAGAAAAGGTTTCACGCGTTGAACAAGCATCTGCTTGCAATCTCCGCACAATAAGTGACCTGACATGCAGTTTCTGCGGAGCTGTTCGATCTCTTTGTCATCCTCCATGAAAAGGAAATATTCATAGCTGTAGATCGGGCATATGTCTGGATTCGCGCCTAATCTCCTCTGCTCCTCCACGGTGGCTCGCCCTCCTGTGAACGCATTCATTACTTTTCGCTCTGCAACCTCAGGTGCGTCCGTTGTGAATATCGCCGTCTCCGGCATTGAGGCCGACATTTTTCCTCCCTTACCGAGGCCCGGCAGAAACTTCGAATGTATCTGGGCAGGCTTTGGAAATCCGAGTTTCGGCGCCACATCCCTTGTAATCCGCCAGTACGGATCCTGATCGATGGCTGCAGGTATCAGACAAGGGACGCTCTTGCCGCTTGTAGCAGATGGGAGAAAGGCAGGCACCGACTGAACTGCAGGGAAGAATATGATACCGATATTGGAGCTATCTTGGAAACCGAAGACCGCTTTAACGGTCGAAAATGTCATGTGTTTTGCGACTTTGATAGCTATCTCATAGAGACGCTGCATGTTCTTGAGGTCTGAAATGATCACTGTTCTCTTTGGATCGAAACCCATTGCTATTATGTCCAGTATGTTCTCGTATGTCCAGTTATGCGAATCGTCAATGTCAGTCTCCTGACGGAACAGAAACTTCTCATCGTGAGTCAATTGAAAGAAGAGGTTCGCTTTGAAGACGTCTTGGAGATGTTTTGTGAATACCCACGGAACGATGTGTCCGATATGTACGGGACCTGATGGTCCCCTGCCGGTGTAGAGTGCGAACTTGTGTCCCTTCTCGTATTCGTCCAGAATCCAATTCAGGTCCCTGTGAGAGAAGAAGATCTTTCTGCGGAGCTGAGTGTGTAGCGTTCCTGCGTGCTTCCGGATGCGCTCCAGCAGTTCAATCGTTAGTGGTTCAACGCCAAACTCACGGATGAGCTTGTCATAGTCGATCTTCCCCGAGACTTCCCAAGGGGTTACTATCATTTCCTCGTTATTGTTTGACAGCGATAGCCTCTCCGAGATCCCAATTGTTTCATTAGTTTTAGCGCGGTCTTGCTAAATCTCCCAACCCTAAATATAATGCAAGCGTTCTTAGCCGTTTCACTAATATAGTAGGTGCGCGTAAAGCATAAAATGTGTTATATTTGCTTCCTGAGTCGGCGGTTCTAGCTCGTTGGCGTAGCAGAGTTCATCCCCACACGTTCGATTGTTATTGGAGTCACTTAAGCAAATATCTCGAGTTCATAGGTAAGGGACCGGATGAAGCGGTTGCTTGGGCTGACGCATTACCAAAGAAGCATGAGGTTCTAGACTCTATAGAGAATTATTTGCGCAGTCGAGTTGGGTTGCGGTATAAGTCGCAGCAGTTCATGTACACCACTATTCGCTCATTCTACATGCATAATCGTGTAGAGTTGCCGCGTGATCCTGGCTTTCATATTCGAGCTGAGGTTGCTCCTGTTGAACGGCATCTATCGCTTGAGAATGTTCGTGAACTTGTGGGTTTAGCGGTTCAACCATTCCGGTCGATGATACTAACGAAATGCATGGGGATACTGGATACGGAATGTCTCATCTACGTGTCGAATCATCATGCCGCCGTGATTACTGAAGCCTTACAGAAGAATCTGGAATTGGTGAAGTTGACTCTGCCGGGGCGGAAGGCGAAACGTAACATTCGCCCATTCTACACCTTCATTGGAGGCGATGCGCTTGAGAACATACGAAGCTACTTTGATCGTGAACGTGGCTGGCCTAAGAAGGATGAACCAATCTGGATGTATAGGAACACTCAGAGACCAGTATCGAAGATTGGGTTCTCATTCGCTTGGATCGCCCTCTGCCGAAAAGCGGGCTTGATTCCAAAGGAACACACCACTGACCGCAGAACACGATATGGTTTCAATCCACACAACACTAGGGACTTAACCATTAGCACCCTCAATACGGTTGCGGGATTGAACCCGAAAGCGATTGAGTTTTGGGCTGGACACGACATTGATCCGTTAGGGTACAATCAATTCTACTCAACCAGCCCGCAATATGTGGAAGATCAGTACCGCCTCGCAATGCCATACCTGAACCTACTCTCCGGCACCACAGCAGACCCACAAGAAACAGGAAGATTACGAGACAAAGTCGCCGAGCTCGAGACCGCAGTCAAAGCCCTCCAAGCCATGAGCGACTACCGAATCACAAAACCCAAAGTAGAGTAATGAAGCGCTACCGCTGGAGAGAGTTTGCTTCACCTAGAAAATAGCCGTCTACCACGCGATCCAGTAGACAGTCAAAGTCAGCAATCCAGAACCAGAGACATTCCGGCCCCAAATCCTAATCTTGCCAGCACTGGACACGTTCGGCCGAACCGTTATGGACACCCCATCCCCCATGTCATAGTCGAATGTGACAAGCGCCCCAGCAACTGAAGC
>CAYGWT010000377.1:0-5740 GCA_964353625.1 uncultured Candidatus Bathyarchaeia archaeon
GTGACATTCCGCTGGATTCTGAGCTGAACCGCAATGGCCCACCAGGCGATTGTCTTGATTGTCATGACCACGAGGCAGAGATGAACAAGGAGTTGGCGAAGAGCTTGCGAGCAGCTTCATGCCTTACGAGCGTTCGGTTGCGCCTCACCGAGTGGCCAGTGCAGAAACCTTGACTCCGAGCAGATTATGTATCAAGTCCTCGATGCCGCGCAATAATTCGTTTGTGTCGCTTTCAAGTTCGGCCGTTTCGGCGAGAAGCCTGGCCTTCGACTGCTTCAGTTCGATGATTTGGGCTTCGACATCTGTACGTGATGCCTCCAGCCTGAGACAGTCTTGAACGGGGCCGCTAACCTCGGAGGTCGAGATGAGTTGTCTCTCTCTTCGCTTGAGGCCTTCATACTCCTCATGTAATCGCTTGAGTTCATTCTCGGCGAGTCTAATCGCATGCAGCGCTCTTCTCTCCTTTCGCTTCTCCAATACAATCTTGCCGTCATGGATCAATCGTTGTACTTCGTCAAGCAGGGAAGAAACGGATCTTAGATCGATTTCCGAGAGAATTGGTCGGCTAGAATTCCCGACAAGGCTTCGGAGCGCGACCAAGCTCTCCGCCCTCAGCTGGACCTTGTCCTCGCCCACTAGCTTCTCCAGTTTCCTCAGTGGCTTGTTAAGTTGGGCTTGGAAATGCAAGAATTTTGTTTCGATCGCTTGAATCTCTGACCTCACTTTCTCTAGCTCAATGAACCAACCTTCTTCTCGCACCTTCTCGCGCTTGAACTCGATTCCCACTAGCTGCGTGTTGAGTTGCGATATCCGTTCATCACAACTGCGTGTCTCGGCACCTCGCTGCCGGATTAGCTCCTGATTCTCAACGGCTCGCTTAATGCTCCTACGCACTCCCTCTATCTGCTGGGCGACTGGTTGACTTTCTCTGATAACATCAGCTAGTCTGAACAGCAGACGCCGGAGCTTCTTGAACTCGGAATCCATCTCGATAATACTTGATTTGAATCTTGGTTTCAAGTGCGGAACTGTAGTTTGAGCTGCACGAGTTGAGTCTTCTAGCGCCCGAAATAGCTTCTTATAGACATCGTTCACATCATCAAAGGTCAAGACCTGAGGAGATTGAACCTTTTCAAAGAAAGACATGATCTTCTGCGCGAGCGGTTCAGCATACCCTATCTGGCCCCGGTCAGCGAAATCCGAGGATGCTTTTGAAACAAAACCCGCAGCGGCTGCTCTCACGCTCGATATTGCGCGATCTATCTCCTCAAGCAACACTTTCGAATCATGTGTGAATCTGCGAAGCATGGAAATGGCACGTTGATCAAACCACTCTGCCAGCTCGCCGATTTCCAAAGTGATTGGATTATCAGACTTCAAGACGAGTCAGCAGCCTTAGACTTGATACTCGAAGGCGACGTCGCGCCAACCAACGTGAACGATTCGCGAGGGGATTGGCTTCTTAATGTTGCACTCGGAGCTCACATCCATCATCCTCAGCTAGGTTGCCGGTCCGGTGGCGCTCACGTTTGCGGCTTGCAGGAATGGAATTAGTACTTGTAGGGGCAGGTAACGGTCGCCGCTGATCACGGCGAGGAAATTGCAGTCAGAGCACCAGGCGCCGACCGGCAGTCTGTTTACGTAGAAGGCGCTCATGGAGGGCCGCAGGCATGCGCAACAGACCAGGCCCCGCGCTTTCCTCACATCTAGAGATGCCCCTTTCTTGCGCATTTCGCTTCACCAGGAAAGAACGCCATTCAAGAGCAAGTCTTTATCGGTGTTTGCCATCGAGTAGCATGCGCTCGGAATCTGCATGTAACGGCGTTGCGTTCCGGTGCGTTAGAGAAGAGCCGTGTGTAGTAGGCAGGACGAGGACATCGGCGCGGTGTGCCTTGGATTCGCTGGATATTGCGATCCTAGAGAAGATGCTCTCTAACGGGAGGATCGCATTCAAGGAGTTGGCATGGGGTAGATTAGAAGGGGCCGGGAGAAGGCGAAGTCAAGGCCAGGCTGGAACGCTTTGGGTACAACGAACTTGAGCCAGAGAGAAGAGCCTCGCCGGCTGATCTTTGCTCGCCAATTCAAGAGCGCTCTTGTGGTCATCCTCTTGACTACTGCATTGATATCGCTCGCTCTCGGCGAGACGGTCGACGCAGCTGTCATCTCCGGGATTATCTCCGCCGTATCCTTGTTGAGCTTTTTGCAGGAGTATCGTGCGGAGAGAGCGCTTGGAGCCCTTGAGAGGATGGCAGCTCCGAGCCTTACCGTGTGAACGGAAGAATGCGTCGAACTAATCGAAAGTTGTTGCGTAGAAGATACTTGAGAGTCTCTACACTGCATAGAGTTGCCAAAGACAAACCGATCGCCAGCCCAAACCCCTGTACGCTTGGGTAGGCAATTCCAAAGGCGTCAACTACTGCCGGGATATTGATCAAACCCAATACAAGCACAAGCTCCCAGATCACAGCGATTATCAGAAATTTGTGAGGTCTCACTTCCAGAAGCGTGTACTTCAGTGAACGGCAGCTAAGTGCCACGACAAGCTCAATTAGTATGAACATTAGGAACACGTTGGTCCGAGCGATCTCTATTCCCTGAGGCAGTGACCAAAAATATGTCCACAGAATCAGGGGTGTTTCTATCAACACCGCCCGTAGCAAGAAGAACTTCACGTCTTTCGTAAATACGGTCTCGTCTGGGCGACGAGGCGGGCGCTTCATTATGTCAGGATCAGGCGGTCCGACGCCTAAGGCTATCGCTGGCAAGCCGTCTGTTGCGAGGTTGATGTACAGTATCGCTGCTGGCAGAAGCGGCAGAGGATATCCAAGGAGTGTGATACTCGATATGACGATTATCTCAACCAAATTGGCTTGAAGAAGGTATGTGAGATACTTCTTTATGTTGTCGTAGATCCATCTCCCCATCTCGATTGCGCTGACTATGGTTGCGAAATTGTCGTCGGTCAGCACCATGCTGGACGCTTCCTTGCTCACCTCTGTTCCAGTTATCCCCATCGCGATCCCGATATCTGCATGTTTCAGCGCTGGCGCATCGTTGACACCGTCCCCAGTCATGGCGACCACATGCCCTCTTGACTTCCATGCTCGAACTATCTTCAACTTGTGTTCCGGAGATACCCTAGCGTATACGGTCACTTTCTCAACTATGTTCTCGAGTTCCAGCTGACTGATCTTCTCAAGTTCTTCACCGGTAAGTACTATGTCGCCCTCTTGATAGATGGCAATCTCTCTGGCTACTGCTATCGCGGTGAGCTTATGGTCACCTGTTATCATAATCGGTTTTACCTTGACTCGCTTACATGCACGAACAGCCTCCAGAACCTCTTCCCTCGGCGGATCGATCATTCCTACCAGCCCAAGGAAGACGAGCCCCCTCTCCAGATGATCCTCATCTAAGACCTCATTGTCCGCCAGCTCCTTGTATGCGACTCCAAGAACCCGCAACGCGTCATGAGTCATCTCCACGTTTGCTTCATGGATTCGCCGCTTTCGTTCTTCATCTAACCTCTGGATCCCGTCAGTCTCGTAAGTGTACGTACATAGTTCGGCTATGATCTCTGGGGCGCCCTTGACGTAAGCGAGTCTCATGCCTTCCGGTGTAGAGTGAACGGTTGTCATACGCTTTCTTTCGGAACTGAAAGGTAACTCGTAGATACGGGGTTGCTGCATTCTCAACTCGTCCGGTTTTGCCCCGGCCTTTGTTGCAACGACGACGAGTGCGCCCTCGGTAGGATCACCTTTCACATGCCACTTGCCCTCGCTCATAACAAGGTCTGCGTCGTTACAGAGAACGCAGGCTTTCATCAGACTGGAAAAACCCGCGCTTGTGAGAATGGCGTTGTGCGGGGATAGGAGTTCCCCCTTCGGTTCATAGCCAGCGCCGGTGGCGTCGATGAGGTTGCCTTGAGCGAATATCTGACGGACAGTCATCTCTCCTTTCGTGAGTGTGCCGGTCTTGTCTGAACAGATAACGGTCGTGCAACCGAGCGTCTCCACAGCCCCCATCTTTCTGATAAGAGCATTCTTCTTTGCCATTCTGCGCATGCCGACAGCAAGGTTTCCCGTAACTATGGCTGGCAGTGCCTCAGGAACAGCAGCCACTGCAAGAGCCACGCCGAAGAGAAGCATCTCAAGCGCAAAACTTATTCCAACGACGCCTTCCCCAAGGAATTTTCTTAGGATGCCAATGCCGATGACTGCCGAGACAACAGTCAGGCAAAGGTATCCGAGCCACTTTCCCAGCTCCTCCATTCTCCTTTCCAAAGGCGTTTTTTCGAAGGTGATCGCAGTCACCTGCTTCGCAATCTTCCCAAACTCAGTATTCGTTCCGGTCAAGACTACCGCAGCCATACCCTTGCCGTAGGTAACCTGGGTTCCTGAGAAGATCATGTTCGACCTGTCTCCGACAGAGCAGTTTTGAGCGACTACAGAAACAGTCTTGTCTACAGGAGCGGACTCTCCTGTGAGCGATGCTTCATTAAGCTGCAACCTTGTCGTCTCGATCAACCGTGCGTCAGCAGGCACTTTGTCTCCTGCTCTCAAAACGAGGACGTCTCCTGGCACAATTTCGCTTGCTGGAACATCCTTCTCTTGCCCATCCCTGAGTACTGAGGCTGTGGGACTCAGCATGTTCCGTAGTGCGTCGAGGGCCGCTTCGGAACGATATTCTTGAGTGGAACCGAGCACGGTACTAATCGTGACTATCACCATGATTGCCAGTGCGTCGATAACCTCGCCAAGAGCAAGTGAGATCGCTGTGGCAATCAAGAGTACTATCACAAGAAAACTCTTGAATTGCCTGAAGACGATTGCCAGCGGAGAAATCCTTCTCTCAGCCTCAAGCTCGTTTGGACCAAACTGCTTTAGTCGACTTTGGGCTTCCTCTGTAGTCAGTCCACCAGTACGAGAATTCAACACGTGAAGAGCGTCACCAATCTCCGTCGAATGCCAATATTGTTTATCTGTAGCATTCGTCATGAGTTCTGCGCCTTCGCATATCTCTCCGGATCAAAGACACATTCGAATGGTGAATGAGTATCAAAGGCGAAATGATGTCGCTTCTTCTCTACTTGAGAAGCTTCTTTCTGAGATACCTGAACAAGCCCGCATAGTCGGGGAGCTTGATTGAGCCAGCTATTATGGAGGTTGTCAGGTCAACGGTCAGCGGCTCGAGTGGGCTGCATATCTCTCTCCTCAGATTCACGATGTCCACAGCAACTACTTTCAGGAAATATTCATGTGCACCAATGGTCGCCTCTGCCTCTAGAATTCTAGGTTCTGTCCGTATGAATTCAAACAGTTTCTTTCGGTCTTCTTCGCCAAGCGCCGTCGTGCTTCCCATGTAAGCAGCTGCTGCAAGGCCTATCTTTGACCAATCCACCTCGATTGTCACTCGCTTCACTATGCCGCGCTTCATCATCCGCTCGAACCGGCTCGCGATCGTTCGCTCGTCGCTGTTGGTCGCTTCCCCAAGTTCCTTGAAAGCGATCCTCCCGTTGGAGAGCATCTTCTCTAGGATCGCAAGATCCAGCGAATCCACGTGTTGTCGCTTCGAGCAAGTGTTCATTTCGGAGCCACGCATCGTTTCCCACTTGGAGTTCGAATACGCTACCGTAATACATATTGTTTGCCTTGTCACGTCCTTATATAGCAATAATCCATAAAACCGTGAGATTGGGTAACTATTTAGGAGGGTGCGAGCTTGTCCGAGTTCGGAGAAG
>CAYGWT010000378.1:0-7748 GCA_964353625.1 uncultured Candidatus Bathyarchaeia archaeon
TAGCAGATAATCGTAAGATGGCGTCTTTCCATATCTCCCAAGGGTGAGGCAGATAACCGAATTGTGGAAGGTTTCAGCTGCGACCAGGGTGCCTTTATCATGCGCAATGGTTATATCGCGTCCACATGGCGTTGATTGCCACTAGAGGCTTAGAGACGATGACTGCTGGAAATGTACCTGTCGATGTATTGAAGAAGATCGTAGAGCAGACGATCAGGCAGAACCCAGTGGTCTTCAAGCGCTTGGCCGATCTTTGACCGTCGACCTATCCTACGAGGACCTTGTCAATATCCACGAGTTCGTTCAGCGAACGCTCATCATCAGGGCCGGGGTCAGGGACAGCAGTCTCGTTGACGCGATCGCTAAGAGGCCGAGCCAAGGCTACTTCGGAACCACACCGTTTCGAGACTTACCATTGAAGGCCGCGAGCATTATGGAGGGCATAATCAGATGGAGTCCTTTCGTTGACGGCAACAAGAGAACAGCCCTACTCGCAACGAGCGCGTACCTGCAAGTAAATGGTTACTCGCTAGTCTGCCCTCTGGGGGCGGTTCGTTTCTGTGTCCAAATCGCGCGAGTCACGAAAGATGACCCAGAAACAACTCGGAAACTGTTGAAGCGTATAGAGAGGTGGATACGTATCCATTCTGCGCCGAAGAACACGCGCGAGCTTGAGCGCAAGTTCAACTGGCACCTATACTACCCGACCAGGTTGTTGGCCATCCTCATACGGATTCGTCTGCGGATTGTTGTGTTTGCTCTCCTCGATCATTGGTTGGCTTTTGACCTCTACCCTGAACGCAGGAAGGATGTGGAAAGTACTCTGCGTTTCCTCCTAGATGTCGCCAAAGTCAGCGTCAAAGCAAGTGGTTAGCGTTTCGTTCGTTTCTCTCTGCGTCTCACGTTCTCGGCTAGGATGATACGCTCGGTTTGCATTATCTCGATTGCTTCAATGCGTTTAGCCATCTCTTCCATCTTCTTCTGCTGCGCCTCGATTAGGCTCTGAGTTGCATGTCTCGGATGAGAGAGCGGACTCAGGAATGGTTCAACGATCTTGTACTGTCGACGCCGATACTCAGGGTCCAACTCGTGGATGCGACGATAGGCAAGTGGATCCACGTTGTGGCCGCAGAAGTACTCGCTTGACTCAGCAACGTACGGTTCACCGTGACTGTTCTTCTCGCCTACCGCTCGCTGCGACAATGACAAAGCCAGGTCACGGATCTCCTTGATTGAGACGCCATACCTTGAAGTGATGACGCCGTTCGGTTTCGGTCTCAAGCCCAGGCCAATGGCAAGCCTCTCGAAGACGAGCGCAGCAGCCTTTCTTGTGAGTGGATCCTTACTGTTGCCATATCTGCCCCCACGACTAGGCCAGATGATAGGATTCTCTTCACTAGGCCAGCCACGAATCTTGAAGTACGCTCGTAATGAGTCGCATGCGTCTGCACCAATGTAGCTGAACCATCCCCGCGGATTCGTCTTCCGGCCTCTAGGAAAGTGCAGCTCAACCATACTGACGCCTCTGCGTAGGTCCTGGGCGACTTGGAGACCCAGCTTGTTAGAGATATAGACAAGCTCACCTGGTCCACTGAAAGACTGCAACTGAGTCAGAATCATGGATTCGGTTCTCGGGTCACCGTGAACGCTGTGGATGAGGTTGTCGAATGTGTCAGGGTCCAGCTTGCCGATTACCTCATCACCGTCGTCTGTGAGCCTCTGCATTCTCACTCGTTCAGGGTTTGGGAGCGGCCGCCGGTAATAGTTGAAGAACGATCGGACAACGGTTATCATGTGCTTCTTTGTGGATCTGCGTAGCTTGAGTTTGTTCACCCATTCTAGGAGGGCGTCTGTGAGGAGGTACTTCTCATCTGGATCTTCGCTGCGGCTAGCTTTCGCTTGCTCGTCTAGGACTTGACGTGCTGTCTTGTTGACTTGTTTCAGGAAGCGGACTAGGGTGCTGCGTACTTGACGGGGGAGGTAATGTGTCTCGGACCAGGTTTGGATTAGCTTCTCAGAATCATCTATGGATGTCTTGCTCATGCCTGAAACGGGCTTGGAGTGGAGTGCTGTGAGGTCTTAAGACTAGCGATTATCCTTGGATTCCATGACTTAGTACTCGGAACTATCCCGGCAGGATTGTAAGAGATTCGTGATGCGTCGATATACTCTGCTAAGTTCCCTCGACGACGATCATTGTCAGGGTGGAACGCACCTTGTCGAGCCTGCGTACTTTCCACGTCACGATCTCCTTCAGCTTATCCATTGTATCGGCCGAGACTTTGGCGACAATGTCATAGACGCCATATACGACGTATGATTCTTTGACGCTAGGCAGCGCTTTCAGTTGCTTCAGGACGTCGTCTTCGGATCCTATCTCCGCATTGATGAGGACAAAAGCGGACGGCAATTGTGCAACCTCTTGGATTTTAGATCAAGACACCATACCTAAAAGAGTTTGCAATATGTCTTCGCCAAACACATTTCTTGAGTGTGCCAGGTGTAGTGTACGAAGCGACCACCCGGGCATACCACCATATATCAATCGACAGAAGATGTCTAAACGCAGGGGTTCTGCGGTCTACTCATGATCTCTCAAGGAGTCGTCAGGGAAGTCAGTTCAGGGGAGTCGCGCGTACTTGACAGGAATGCAGAGTACCTAGGCGTCTCTGCACTTCAACTTATGGAGAATGCAGGAAAGGCGGTATCAGATGAAGTATCCACCCGATTCAAGCCGAACTCGGAAATTGTTGTGTACGCCGGAACTGGCAGGAACGGCGGAGACGGAATGGTTGCGGCGAGGCATCTTACAGGCCATGGATTCCATGTCACTCTATTACTTGTTGGCGCCCCAAGCGAAATACATGACGAAGCGACATCCATCAACTGGCACGCAATCAACGCGATGTCAGAGACCGTGACGATTGAAGTTGCACGAGATTCGTCGCAGATTTCGTCACGCAAGTGCGATGTCGTCGTCGATGCACTGCTCGGAACAGGTGCAAGAGGCCCCTTGCGACAACCTATCGCGAGAGCAGTTGAGACCATCAACGAGATGAAATGCTTCAAGGTCGCCGTCGATGTACCGACCGGAATAGATTCGGATACAGGAGGCGTTCTCGGAGAAGCCCTGAACGCAAACCTGACTGTCACGTTCCACGCGAGGAAACCAGGCCTGCGGTTAGCCAAGAAGTGCTGCGGAGAGGTCAAAGTCGCAGGGATAGGAATTCCTCCTGAAGCGGAGAACTATGCCGGCCCCGGCGATGTGGAGGATGTGACGACGCCTAGGCTTCCTGAATCGCACAAAGGAGATTTCGGTCGGCTTCTGGTAATCGGAGGAAACGAAACCTACTCAGGTGCTCCCTCCCTTGTCGCGCTTGCGGGACTCCGGACTGGGGTTGACCTAGTCTTTGTCGCAGCTCCAGAGAAGACTGCCGCTGCTATAGCATCGTTCTCACCGAATCTCATAACAATCAGACTTCCCGGCGATCATCTGAACGAGAGCAATGTTGGAATCCTTAGGCCCCATATTGAGAGATCAACTTGCGTGGCGATCGGTCCTGGGCTCGGAACGAACAGCGACACGGTAAAGGCCGTGGCTAGGATACTGAGCATGGTGAGGGAATGCAAGAAGCCTACACTGATTGATGCCGACGCGATCAAGGCGATGGGAAAGATCACAAAACGCACAGGGTTTCCCGCTGTTGTAACGCCTCATGCAGGAGAATTCCAGGTCCTATCAGGTCGAGCACCATCAGACGATCCAAAGAAAAGGGTCGAAGAAACTCGCTCGCTGGCGACCGCCTTAGGCGGAACCGTTCTCCTGAAGGGCCACGTGGACATCGTCTCCGACGGAAAGCGCGTAAAGCTCAATCGAACAGGTAACCCAGCGATGACCGTCGGAGGCACAGGTGATGTCCTATCAGGAATAGTCTCGGGTTTGATGGCACAAGGCGTAACCGAATTCAAGGCCTCAGTTGCCGGCGCTTTCATCAACGGAGCGGCAGGGGACCTTGCAGTGGTAGAGTTTGGCAATCACCTCGCACCAACCGATCTGATCCACTTGATTCCCAAAATCATGAATGAACCGATGCTGCACAAGAAACTGCGCACAACGCAGTGATCAAGTCGAATCGAGGAAGCGCCAACCCTCCTCCACTGGCTATCCGCGAGAGCGGATAAGGCCGACATGGAGGAGGATTGGCATCTTCCGGTTCAGGCTAAGCCAACTTAAAAATATTCCATATTCCCGATTTGTCAAGTCTTCGGTTGATGGCATACGGGTTCCTGTTGTAAGAAATCGGTTGATTCGGCTGTTTCTTGCTACGTCTGCTTCGCGTTAGTAGCGATCGTCTCGCTTCTTACTTCATTGATCTCCGTCTTGATGCTTTCCCGCGTTAATCCTGCCGACATGGCGCTTCTGAAAATTCCCTTTCTCAACTCTTTGCAAGCATCTCTTACTGCAAAATAGCGCAGTGAGTTTTCGCCGTTGCCATTCTTAATATCTTTGAACAGGTCATCACACTCGTTTTCCCGTTCAACCAAGTCATGGATTCTGCTGTCGAATTCATCAAAACCTGTCGTCATCACAATCACAGCCTCATTGGACTGCTTGGTATAAATTGCTTAATCCAACTGGAATCGAATGAACATGTGAATTTTTGTTTCAGGTTGCCGTGAAAGCTGCTAGTTGTGATCCTATGAGCGGTTTTCCATCAACCGACTGTTGACAGTCAGCCAATTGACGGCTATCAACCGTCAACTTGACAGTGCCCACATGCCAGTTCTGTAAAGTTCGCGGGTGGTTCACGTACCTGTTAACCGTTGGGTGATGACTTGCGTTTTGGATTAGGGCTATCCACTTGTTCTCGCCTTCGACTTGGATTCCTGTAAGTTCGGCTGGCGTCTTACTGTTGAGTCGTTGGTGTGGTCGTATCTGGCGTAGTGGGTTCGCTGGCCGTCTAGGATTGCGATATCAGTTTTCTTCATGTCTCGCATGACTTTGTTCATTGAATGTTTTACGATCAGCTGCTTGGTCCTCCACAAGTTGCCTTTCAAGAGAATCCCCGTGTCAACCCACCAGAACCGGTAATGCAATAGAGCACTCCCCAGGGGGTCCCTCAACAGCATAGTTAGAATCATTACTTCATTGGGCGAGGAGCCTCCTCCAATTTGGTATCCGTCGCCACCGACGTGCCGAAAATTCGAGATGAAATAGTGGCTACGTGAAGAACCTGCATTCATCAGACGAATAATAACGCCCTACACTAGGCGAGAGCGTAATAGAGCTCAAATTCCGAAGACCTATCAGTCGACCACTCGACTCATCAGGCAGAAGCGGAGATCCAGATGCGTAGCAAGCTGCACACAGGTCGGCCAAGGATCTTCGTATACATGATGAAACAGGATGACCCACGCAAGTGCACTGCGTCGCTTCTCACGAGAAGAGGGCTCGCGATCCCCTTGCGAAGAATGTCGAGGATACGAGGGGATCCGATCGTTTTGAATCCTGCTTCGCCCAGGTTTCTGTTGCGGTCGGACGCTATTAACGCTGTTAGATCAGGGGTCATAGCGATTGATTGCTCTTGGGAGAAAGCCGAGGGAGTCTTCATGACTCAGTTTCCTGGGGCAAGCCGCAAGCTTCCTCCTCTAATGGCAGCGAATCCAGTGAACTATGCAAGGATAGGAAGGCTATCTACCGCTGAGGCTCTGGGCGCTGCCCTGCATATCATGGGATTCAGATCGCAAGCGAGGGAACTTCTCTCCCCGTTTGGATGGGGTGAAACCTTCTTCGGTTTGAACAAGGAACTGCTCACCAGCTACGCTCGGGTGAACAGCGAAGTGGGCATTGTCAAGGTTCAGTTGGACTACGGCCTTGAGACCCGCGACGTGGATTCCTAGACTAGGGCCGAGATAGCGTGGATTACAGCTGAGACAAACGACCATACGATGTCACCGAATAGCAGAGAGATACCCAAGCCCAACGTGACAAAGATCAGGAACGGAAGACCAGGGCTTACCCAGACACCGCGACTAAGTAATCCTGAACCTGCCGCTCTGATCTCTGCCAGTTCTCTGCTGCGATCAAAATTGATCCTAGGATCTAGTTCGAATCTCCGCCTAGCTTTTGATTCTTGCCAATGAATCGATTCCAAAAGGAAAAGGTGAGGCTTTGACTCCAACTCATCGATCCGAACCTTGTACCCTGTGAGAAAAGCTGTCAGCTTGTGTAGAAAGCTCTCGTGCTCGAATCCCTCAAAGAGCATGCCTCGCAGACACTCCCTCAGGTTTCTTTGGATAGGATAGACTATCGATGCGAGCGATGCAACGTAAGCGTTTGAGAATACAACAAGTGGAAAGAACGGGTCGATTATGTGGGATAGGTTTCCGTCGAGCGCCGGAATTAGTGGATTCATGAGCGCAAGGCAGATGAAGCCTTTTCCATCCGCTCCACCCCAGAATCCAAGATACGGCAACAGAAGAGAGATCACAACCGTGCCGAAAAGCGAGACCAGTATCAGTACCCACGCATTGGTTTGGACGGCTAGTCTAATTGCGGCCAACGCAAAGCCCACTGGATAGAACACCAACCATACTCGATCGGAGACCTCTCTGCTCCTGATGTCACTCCACGAAGAGTAGATCAGAAATGTGAAACTGGCTAGAAGTCCTGCCAAATCAAGCGTCAAGACATCAATCAATGCAGGTTCCCGCGATTTCGATCCGATTGGAAATTCGTCATAATTGGTTGGCGTGCCGGCCGTAACCCACCTTCTGTTCGCGGCGACATTTGTCTAATCGGGATACCCGCACCTCGGACGGCATTCATCAGCGCCTATTATCCCTTTCACAACGCGGGCAGACGTTTCACCCTGACAATCAGTCTCCTCGACGTCTTCGCCTCATTGCCATTGACTGATGCCGGTTTTCTTTCTGTGTCCTCGCCCGGGCTCTCGCCCGACGTCTCACGACATCGCGCCTCCGTCTTGTGGGTGGAGTTTCCTCAAGTCGAAGCTCGGAAGTCGCCCACCGGCTCGCCAACCAGTCTAGTGTATGCCTAATGCAGTACTCAAGAGTTGCGACTGTAGCTCACGCTGCAAATTTGAGATTAGAAAAAAATGAAGCATGTGCTAGAGGCTTTTGAATTTCGCTCGAATGTGGGTTCTCTTTTTCAGCTCAGCACCTTGAGCGATTGGGTGCAGCGAGCTAAACATCTCGACCGAAGTCTTGATGCGTACACTCCTGCTCCATCAACCTCATCTTCGATGAGAGCTCTCGTCCGTTCCTGGGGCTCGTTGCCGAGTCCCTTGGAAAGGATTGGCCGCCTATTTTCGGGAGAGGCTTCGGGCTTAGATGCTTTCAGCCCTTATCCTCGATAACGTGGCTGCCCGGCAATGCCTTGTCAGACAACCGGTAAACTAGAGGTTACGATACCCCGTTCCTCTCGTACTAGGGGCGCCTTCCCCTCAGGCGACCAGCACTTCCAGCAGGTAGAGTCCGACCTGTCTCGCGACGGTCTAAACCCATCTCGCATTCCCCTTTGATCGGCGAACAGCCGCGCCCTTGGACCCTGCTGCGGGCCCAGGATGGGAAGGGACGACGACGGAGAACCAATCCTCCTCGTCGATGGGGACTCTCAGAGGAGACGAGCCAATTACTCCCGGGGTAATTTTTCTGTCACATCCAGCCCCCAACAATGGGGACATGAATGATCGCTAGACCCGGCTTTCGCCTCTGGATCCCTTGCT
>CAYGWT010000379.1:0-2571 GCA_964353625.1 uncultured Candidatus Bathyarchaeia archaeon
CGGCATCTACAGGGCGCCTTATGATGAGACATACGTCGTGACTACTGATTTTGAGCCTGCCAACGCAAGGAGATTGCTCCCGTGCGTTGACCAGCCCGCATGCAAGGCAGAATTCAAACTTACTGTTAGGATCGATAGGGAATTAGAGGCGATATCAAATACTCCCATCGAATCTGTGAGGATGGAAAATGGAAAGAAAGTAGTTACGTTTCAGGTGACACCGAAGATGTCGACTTACCTCCTCTATTTGGGGATAGGTCGATTTGAGGAGATTAAGCAGAAACTTGGCAACATAGACCTACTGGTAGCGGGAACTCCTGGCAAAGCGCGCAATGGGGAATTCGCTCTAGACGTTGCCAAGAAGTCTTTGGAGTTCTATCAGATCTATTTCGGCATACCATTCGGGCTGCCCAAATTGCACCTCATAGGTGTGCCAGAGTTCTCTGCCGGCGCGATGGAGAACTGGGGCGCAGTAACATTCAGGGAAACGGCGCTCTATGTGGATCAGAACAGCAGTTTTGGTACGAAGAAGGGTGTTGCTAGGATCGTATCTCACGAACTGGCACACCAATGGTTTGGAAACCTTGTCACTATGAAATGGTGGAACGATCTCTGGCTGAACGAGAGTTTCGCTACGCTCATGGGCTACAAAGTGTTGGATGCAACATTTCCAACATGGAACTCTTGGCATGATTTCCTGACAAATGAGACATCTTTGTCCATGAACATGGACTCCCTGATGAACACACATGCAATAGAAGCAAATGTCAAGTCTCCGAGTGACATTCAGCAGATATTTGACGCAATAACCTACGGAAAAGGCGCAAGCATACTCAGAATGATCGAAGCCTACACGGGAGTCGAGGACTTCAGAAAGGGAGTGCAAAACTACCTCGAACGCTACAAGTTCTCGAATGCAACCGGAATTGATCTCTGGAATTCGCTGGACGAAATCTCTGGAAGAGACGTTGCGAGGATAATGACCGAATGGATAGGCAAGCCCGGACACCCGGTGGTAAGCGTAACGATCGATCAGGGTCGAATAGTACTGAGACAGGAAAGGTTTCTTCTTTCAGGCGATCACGAGAAGAAGACGATCTGGCCGATACCCATCACTATGAAAGTTAACGGCCAATCTAGAAGGCTGCTTTTGGACAAAGAGGAAGAGACAGTCAACTTCGAGAACTTGAAATCATTGCAGCTTAACCCCGACCGGACAGGTTTCTACAGAGTACAATACGAGGAACTTGGCGACGTCGTTTTGGAGAGCGAACCATCAGCAGTTGACAGATGGGGCATGGTGTTCGACGCGATCGCCTTCCTTCTCGCAGGGAAGATGTCGTTTGCAGACTACCTGGAATTCATCAAGAGGTACTTGAAAGAGCAAGATTACTTGCCTGCACGCGAAGTTTCAGATCAACTTGCATCGCTTTACTCAATCCTGGGTTCGAGAATCATTGATGTTTCTAGGCAATTTCACAAATCGCAACTTGAACTTCTTGAAGACAAGGTCGATGAAACCAGCGCTATGATGCGGGGCATTGTCTCAGCCAGACTCGCCACGGTGGATGAAGACTTTGCAGCTGAGCTAGGTTCGAGGTTTGCCAACTATGGAGAAGTCGAGCCTGACATGAAACAGGCTGTTGCCATCGGATATGCGAGAGCTTACGGCAATTTCGAAAACATTGCCAAGAAGTACGGTGAGAGCACTTCCAATGAGGAGAAAGTCAGGCTGCTCGTTTCGATGGCTTCGTTCGAGGAACCGAAGTTGGTCTCGCAATCACTGGAATTGGCTGAAAAGGGCGAGATAAAGAGACAGGATCAAATAATACTGATCGAAGCAGCTGCGAGAAATCCCGATGCAAAGGACGTGTCGTGGAGGTGGATAAAGTTCAACGTGTCACGCCTCAGGGAGACCTATGAGGGCACTGGCACTCTTTCTCGGTTTTTCCAGTCTTGCATCCCCATTCTCGGGATTGGGCGGGTTGAAGAAGTTGAAAGATACTTCTCTGAGAATAGGGTGCCAGAAGCAGAGAACGGGATTAGGGCAGGGTTGGAGAGGCTCAGGGTCTACCAAAAGTTCGCGAACAGCGTCCTGCTTTAAACACAAGAACAGCAGATCTTCTTCCCCTTCCTGAAGCGTGATGTTTGGAAAGGAGATCGCTGTGATGACGAAATTTTCGTACTCAAGCAACCCTTGGTTTCAGTTGCTATCAAGAGAACAAGTAGAGGCGATACACCTCTCTTCATTGAAGATCCTAGAAGAAATTGGAGTAATGATTCAGAACGAGACGGCTCTGAAGTTGTTGACGGATGCTGGAGCAGATGTTGACTCGAGAAAGAAGATTGCGCGGATCCCCCAACATCTGGCAAAGGAATCATTGGTCAAGGCACCTTCAACGATAAGATTGTACAGCCGTGACGGCAAGCATGACTTGCTGCTTGAAGGCAATAGAGTTCACTACGACCCGGGTTCAGCAGCGCTCCTTCTGCTTGATTCGAAGACAGGATAGATCAGAAGACCCGTATCCGAGGACCTAGCCAATTTCGTGCGGCTAGCAGATGCGCTAG
>CAYGWT010000380.1:0-2006 GCA_964353625.1 uncultured Candidatus Bathyarchaeia archaeon
GGCAAGTGACGGAGCTCTAGCGTGGCTTGTTGACGCCTCATACGATGCAGGTCAGGTAGGCCTTCGCTTCGTCAGAGCCAGTGACCTTGAAACAGTCCAATGGACCGACAACTTCCAACCCTACTATCTGATTGAAGGAGAACACGGCGGTGAGACAGTACGGAAGGTCAATCTGTTTACGCAGGAAACTGTAGGCCTTCAGAAAGTGAATTACGTCAAGAAGCCTCCGAAAGATGCCCACGCATGGGAGGCCGAGATTGACCCCGCCCTAAGCTACGTCTACGATAATGGGCTTCGTTTCGGTCTCCTGCACACGTTCAAGGGCGGTCATTGGTTACCTCAAGCCTCGCTAGATGCTGAACAGGTTACTCGTTTCGGTGGACTGTTTGATGATTTCAGAGAGAAGGATCCTTTGAAGTATGGCTTGGTGAAGGAGGCTTACGCTTACACAACTCAACCAATTCCAAGAATTAGTGGAACAACGCTGGGTGTCAGTGATAGTGGTGGGACAGAAGAGGAGTACTATAATGCGTTTCTCTTGAGCAGACTCTCGAATTTGCCCATCTCGAGAACCTATCGGAACCACACTGTATCTGACTGGATACGTTCCATGTTGTACACGTACTATCGCGCCCACGGCATACTGATTCCGACTTCAGAGGAGCTCATACTGGGTGACAAGAGGAAATTTGTTACTGGCGCCCTGACAATAGCTCCCGAGTCCGGCGAATACTTCAACATGGTCGTGCTTGACTACGAGTCACTATATCCCGGCTGCATAGATGTCTTCAATCTCTCATACGAAACGGTACGCTGCTTGCATCCGGAGTGTCAGAAGAACAATGTTCCGGGATTGGATTACTGCATTTGCACTCGGCGACGTGGAATTTATTCTGCGCTCATTGGAGCCTTGCGAGACCTTCGCCTACGAGTCTTCAAGCCATTGCTCAAATCCGAACTTCCAGAGTCGCAGGAGACCTTGAGTGCAGGTTCACGTACACTGAAGCTATTTCTGGTTTCATGTTTCGGTGTGACTGTTCGCATTCATGGACTGGCCAGCCCGCTACTGGCTGAGGCTATCACAGCCTATGGTCGCCATGTCCTCCAATCTACGTGGGGTATGGCGAAGGAGAGGGAACTGAAACCCAGGTACGGCGACACCGACTCTGTCTTTTTGGACAATCCACCGAGAGAGGATGTTGAGCGATTCGTTGAGTCCGTGAGGAATCGTTTCGGGTTGCAGCTTGCACATGATCGTGCCTACGCGGTTTGCGTATTGAGCTCCGCCAAGAAAGCATACTTCGGAATTCTACCAGACGGAGAGCCGGAGATTAAGGGGCTGTCAATCGCGAAATCCAATTCCCCCAAATTCTTCCAGGAAACCTTCCAGAAATGCCTCGTCAAGCTCTCCGAGGGAAGACAGTCAGCTGACGATTTTCAACGAGCCAAACAGCATGTCCCAGGAGTAGTCAAGGATGCTATTCGCGCCCTTCGAGAAGGGAGAGTTCCGCTTTCTGATCTTGAGTATTGCGTTGAACTGCGGGATGATCCTCGCGAGAAATCGAAAGCTAAGACTCTACCACAAGCCTACCAAGCCGCAGCGCTCCTGCTCAAGGAGGGGAAGGAGGTTCCCCAGGGCGGAGTTGTGGGATTCGTAAAGGTTCAGCGGTTCAGGTTCCAAGGGAGGCAGTTCACCGTGAAACCCACAACGCAAGCCAACACTAAGGAGATCAGCGTCAGTGATTACATCCGCAACTTGTCCTCGTCGCTGGCTCAGACCTTCGAACCCATGAACATCAAGATCGAACTACCTGAGGCCGATCTCTCAGAGTTCCGTAGCCTTTGAAGACATGTGGAAACCGCGGGGGGCTCGGATCAACCCCACATCAAATAGCTATGCATGTGGACACACCCCATTCGCCCAATTGGGGCCATATCCATGCGCAACCACGCGACCCAAGTAGCAGCGGAGAGAAATGCTCAGAAAACAGTTTCGTAAGCGGAGC
>CAYGWT010000381.1:0-6975 GCA_964353625.1 uncultured Candidatus Bathyarchaeia archaeon
CAATGCGGCATAACCGACACAAAATTGGGGACCAAAGTGCACACCCGTCTTAATACTGCCGGAATGACATACTTCGAACCTGAAAAGACATGCCACAATGCAGAGTTTGCAGAGCTACCTTCGGTAAGCCGGACGACTTGCGGAACCATCTCCTCCTCAGCGAGAGATGCTGCGAGTTCTACGATATTCTGAAGCTGGAAACCTGAAGACTCCCGCGTTTATCGGCATTTCCAAAAGTAAAGAGGATACTTCATGAATAGTGTAGTTGGAAGAAATTCTTCCTATCTAAACGGAAAATCCACAACTGGAACCTTGACAAGAGTCCAGGATAGAAGTTGCACAAGCGGCATGTGTCCGATCTGCATCGATGATTGCCCGGTCTTGTGCGAGATTGGCTTGGCTGCGCTTCGAGGAAGAGAAGCGCTATATCCGGACCCCATGAAATTCGGGCATAGCACGGCAGGAGCGCTAAAGGATTTCGGGCTGGACTGGTCGCATTTCAACATCCATTCGGAGCTTCTTGGCGCTGAGGGTATTGAAAGCAACTCGGATCTAGCGTTGTTCCCGAACGTCAACATCGAAAGCAACGTTGGCGGTATCCCTCTGAAGATGCCGCTCTTGATCGGAGCCTACGGTTCAACTGACATTGCAAGAATCTACTGGAAGGGTCTAGCCACTGGCGCCGCCATTTCAGGGATCATCATTACTGTAGGCGAGAACGTCTGCGCCATGGACCCGGAGGCAAAGATGGAAAATGGCAAAATATCCTACTCGCAAGAGCTCAAACGCAGAGTAGACTCATTTAGAGAGTTCTGGGATGGAAAATATGGCGATATTGCAGTTCAAACAAACGTTGAAGACCAGAGACTTGGAGTCGATACCTATGCAGCTTCAAAGCTAGAGGTAAACACAATCGAGAGAAAATGGGGACAGGGAGCCAAAGCAATTGGCGGAGAAGTCCGAATCACAGATCACCAGAGAGCACTTCGGCTGAAGAAAGCAGGATACTTAGTCATCCCAGACCCTGAAGAGCCGGGCGTTGAAGAAGCTTTCAGAGATGGCATGATCCAGTCCTTCGAGAGACACAGCAGAGTGGGCATGCTTAGTGAGAAGAATTTCCTTGAAGATATAGACAATCTCAGAAGCCAAGGCGTAAAGCGGGTAAGTCTAAAGACTGGTGCCTACAGACCGAGCGCTGTCGCTCTCACAATGAAGCTGGCTTCAGCAGCAAAACTCAGCTACGTGACATTCGACGGAGCCGGCGGAGGAACCGGCATGAGCCCAGTTCCAATGATGGATGAAATGGGAACCCCAACAGTGTACCTCGAAGCTCACGTCTTGAAATGTGCCGAAATTCTAAGAAAGAAGGGGAGATATGTACCGGACATAGTAATTGCCGGCGGCTTCATTGAGGAGACACAAATCTACAAGTCAATCGCAATGAGTAATTTCGGTGAAGGTCCCTACGTGAAGGCCGCTCTCCTCGGAAGGGCGCCCATCACCGCGGTGAACAAAACAGCATATTTCGCCAAACTCGCAGAGAACGGTCAACTACCCAAGGCATTCGTTGAACGCTACGGAGTATCTCCAAGAACCTTCCTTGCTTCCACAGGCGAGCTGCAGTCTTTGCTCGGAAACCGTTTTGACAAACTACCTCTAGAGGCCGTTGGACTGTACGGCTACATGAGAGGTCGCATCGGAGTCGGACTCCAGCAACTAATGGCAGGATCCAGAAAATGGAATCTCAAGTTCCTACATAGAAAAGACTTACTTGCATTAACCGAAAGAGCCGCCGTCGCGACTGGGATACCATTACCGGAAGATTGCGGAATGGACGCAATTGAAAACATCCTCAGCTAGCAGCCTTTCGAGTTCACGCCCAAGAAACCAACCCCGTCGTTCGGAAAGCCTTCATATCTAATGCAAAATCAAAATTCGCTTTAGTCCCGGCTCTGAAGAGTATTCTCTAGATTGATCTCTGTGTTAGAGGAACCATTCCTGAAGAGTTGCTGTGAGTTATGCGCCTCTATCCTTCTTCGCTGGACCGGATTCTGAAAACTTCTCTGAGGCCTACGAAATTGAAATCTAATCGATTGCCAACGAGTTCTCAGGCAAAGAGTCATCGGATTGAACATGACCGCAAGAGTAACACCGCCACACGCCTAGCATGTCCTCATGAACGTCGGGCAAGCCGCAGAACGAACACATCATTCTCTTTTCACGTACCATTGAATAAGATCAGTATCTCCACCTATGAATGTCCGCGCCGTCCTTCTGGGGCATTCCTGTCATCGCCTTACGAATGAACGTCTTCGACTACTTTGTGATAGATCTATTTGCCTCATTCCTGCCGATTCCAACACATCACTGGTGTTATTGCTGACAGAACGGACTACCAAGAATCTCGCTTATTTGCCAAACCTATGACAGCTGCGTAGTCAAAGATTTCTGGGAGATGCAATGAATCTGTGGGTGGGTAGTCGGATGTGAAAAGTAGCAGCTCAACCTTGCAGCACAGTACCCTCGGTGAACTACTTGGCACAATCAGGAAGGAATTCCCTCGCGCTGAAGCTGACGCGAGCGGAAGGCGGCGGATCTTTTTCGAAAACGCAGCCGGATCACTTGTTCTGCAACGAGTGGCAGACGCCGAGGCGAGGGCACGTTTGGACTGTTCAGCAAATACCGGTGGCCCATCATGGGAGTCAAAGAGGAATGAAGACGTTATTCGTGAGGGTAGGAAATCTGTTAGGGATTTCCTAAATGCGCCTTCAGAAAATTGCATCGTCTCCGGTGAATCAGCTACGAGCTTGCTATTTCACCTCAGCTATGCCCTTGGAAGGGAGATGTCTGGAGACGAGAACATTGTAACCACTGAGTATGAACACTATGCCAACGTCAGCCCTTGGCTGGAACTTCAACGAAGAGGGATTATCAAAGAAGTTAGATTTGCGAAATTCAACTCTGAGAACGGACTGCTTGACCTATCTCATTTCGAGAGGCTCGTGGATGATAAGACACGAATTGTCACTGTCACAGGAGTTTCGAATGTATTAGGCTCGAAGACACCACTGAAGCAAGTTCTTGAGATCGGCAAGAGGGCGGGCGCTTACACTATTCTCGATGCGGTGCACACGGTAGCTCATGTTCCGGTGGATGTGCAGAAACTAGCTTTCGACTTCGTTGTCTTCTCAGCCTACAAGCTGTTCGCTCGACGCGGAAGCTTCATGTTTGGTCGGGAAGAATTGCTGGAGGCTCTGAAACCATACAAGGTGGTTCCCGCGCCTGACCATGGGCCTGAGAAATGGGAACTTGGCACACGAGATCAGGCACTCTTCTCCTCGATTACGGCGGTCATGGATTACCTCAATTGGCTGGGCAGCATAGTAGAGGAGTCAGTCCGTGATGAGATTTCAAACTATGACGGAAGAAAACGATTACTCAAGGCGGCTATGTTATGGATCGAGAATTATGAACGGACGCTTTCGCAAACCATGCTGAGTGGACAAGGGCAAGCTGAGGGCTTGCAAGCAATTAGGGAAGTGGAGCTTTACGGAGTGAGAGACCCGTCCAAAGTGCACTTGCGTGTTCCCACGTTTACGTTCAACATCACTAACGCGGATCCATCTGAAGTGGCTGAGTACCTGTGGAACAAGCATGCGATTGCTGTTCTGGCGGAAAACGGCGGAGGCTTCTATTCAAGAACCCTCAAGACATATGGCAGATCCATCGCGGTCCGTGCCAGCCTTGCGCACTTCAATACCGTCCAAGAAGCAAACAGCTTCCTATCCAGCCTTGCCGAGACCGTAACTCACTTCAGTGCCAGATCGTCGATGTGACCCTGGTGGCAGCTTTAGCCAACTAGACTGGATGGAAATGAGAATGCTGGTTGCATTGTTGCCAACGTGTCAGCATTCCCCTGTAGTAGGTACTCTACTCTCCTCGCCTCATACGAAGAGCCTGCCATGCTCGGCGACCAGTCTCATTCGAGAATCCATTTCCAGCCATTGTCAGGTTCGTCTTCTTCTTTGCAGATGCAGAGACATCGCGTGCTCTCCGCCATCACGACATCTTTGGTTTGAGGAACAACTACTGCTTCTTTGATCGCGTGGCTTTGAGTCTCTAAGCTTGATTCTTGGGTTTGAGCTTAAGGATCGCTTCCGCTAGATTGCCACCAGCTTCTCCCAGAGCGACTCGAGCCTCATCCAATGTCTTTCCGGTCTGTTCTGCCACGAGTTTCACATCCTCTTCGGGAAGCTCTGCGGGGACGGTTTCAGTTGACGGACTCCTTTCGTGTGTGGCTCCACCGGTAATCTGATACATCTTCTGGCCTTGAACAACAACTGACGTGACGGCGGGTTCTTCTATGACGATCTCTCGAGTGGCTGTACGTATCAGCACTTCAGTCACTCCTTGAATCTCGTCCACTTTCATGCCCATCTTCTGCATCATTCGTTTCGCGTCTCTACCCTGAGGCGCGCCCTTCACAGCCTTGTACGCTTTGTATGCCATTGCTGAATCAACCGATCAAATTGGTCAGGACTGTTGATGGGATAAATCTATTGCACCTGTTCCGGTGCCTCGCCTAGTCTTCACGGCGGTTCCTCTCTTGAACTGGGTCATCTCCCACCCGGCCAGTGCGGCACGTCCCACGGCTAGGAGATGCCGTTTCTCGTCTACAACTATGGCCTCGTCTTGGGGCCTAATCGATGAATCTGCGGCTATCACGTGTTTCGCGAATACGTTCCTGCCTGCCTTGATGAATTCGGCCACATCGCTGCGAACGATGACAACTCTGGGCGGCTTTTTCATTGCGGCTAGGACTACTTCCGCCCCGTCGGGTGTGAGGGCTAGAAACCCATCCTTCGCTCGCAAGGTTGAGATGAGTCTGTCGTCGCGAAAGATCAGGCGTATCTTGTTGGTCTTGCGTGATCTAGTAATCTCTATGGATCCCTTGAAAAGCACATTGCCTAGATGGCTTCCAAATTGATAGTTTGCGATACCTCTGAGTTTTCTGAGATCCCGCCAAGTCGCTTTCAGCATCAAATGACACGGTTCGACTAGAACGGTCAAACCATTTAAGCGTGGACATGACTCATTCTGCACGGCCGGGGCGCATTTTGAACTGTGACATATGCGGGCGCCAAATTCATGGAAGACCAAATCGCGTGGTCGTCGAAGGCGCAGAAATGACTGCTTGCGGAGATTGCGCGAGCCTAGGAACACCGTACCAGGAAGCGAAACCCATCCCCTTGACGACTCCCATTCCCGTTGCGACGCGCATATCCAGTACAAGGCTGCGCTCTGTTCCTTCGAAACTTGCTGACAGGCGAGCTCCAAGAGAAGTTCAGGAATTCGATCTCGCTGAGAACTATCCGCAGATCATACAGAAAGCAAGGAGAAAGCTGGAATTGAGCCAAGAAGACCTAGCCATGAAGGTGAAGGAGCATCTCTCATTCATCCAGAAGATAGAACTTGGCAAGATGGAGCCCAACGTGCGACTTGTAAGAGCGCTCGAGCATGTTCTGCGAGTAAAGTTGTTGGTACTGACGAGCGAACCGCCTGTCCCGAAGCCTGCGCCTGGAACGAGACAGGAAATCACACTTGCAGATGTTGCCAAGATTAGGAAGAAAGAAGGAAAAGACACGCCGTAACTGCAAGCATGAGGCTGAGCTAGTTTTCAGGTTTAGCGAGGTTCAACACGTTCTTTCCTCGCGCTGAGGGAACGATCTTCAACTCTGCATTCTTGAATTCCATGGAGAACTCTTTGCCTTCAAAGTACCTATCAAGGAATATGGCGAGAGCGCTTACTTCGCTCATGGGTTGATTAGTTACCGCCACGTTCCAAGTCGCCGCTTCAAACACCTCCCCTGGAACCTTTGATGCACCGACGATCACAAGCTTGGGACAAGGCGAAGCCCTGATAACTTCGATGGTTTCTGTCAGAGGCATTCCGTATGCGGTAAGGTGGACAATCTCTCCGCCTGTTGATTTCCATTCCTTCACAGCGTGCTTCCAGGGTTCGCCCATGCGAATTCGGAAAACGCCGCCAAATCGCTGACAGACATCTAGAATCGTCTTCTCAAGAGTCGTGTCAACCAAATCGGCTAGGATGAGCCCGTTTGCTCCCAGGGCTCTAGCTGTGAGACACACATGCGTGGTAACCCTAAGATCGCGTGGGATCCTGTGCCCCATGCGAAGAACCACAATCTGCTCGGCCAAATGATGATGCCTACCTAAGGTACGGTGAGGCGTCGAGGCTGAAAAGGTTCCCACAGCTGCTTGATACCTCGCTTTTAGAAGAAGATTAAATGGAACGGCACCAAAGAGTAGGTATTCGCGTTGTTTGGGGCTCTGACATGGCAGTCTTGGATGAAGAGCTGATGAAGGTCGCTCGCCTTTTCGGCGGCGACGAAGCAGTAACAGTCATAAACCTACTAAAAATGAGGAGCGAAGCCACCGACGAAATGCTCTCAACCGAGTCCACCGTGAGGCTGAACACAGTAAGGAAGATCCTCTACAAATTCTACGATCACGGCTTGGTTTCCTGCACCAGGGTCCGGGATGAGAAGACCGGCTGGTTCATCTTCTACTGGAAACTGCAAATGGACCAACTGGACGCGTTCATTCGGAGCAGAAAGAGGCGCGCACTCGAGAAACTGAAGCAGAAACTCGACTACGAGAGAAACCATAGTTTCTTCATCTGCAACAACTGCGGGGATGTCCGCGTGACATTCGAGGAAGCGATGGAATCCTCCTTTAGATGTTCGAAATGTGGCGGCCAACTTCAGAGCAGCGACAATGCCTCCGTTGTCGAGTTCCTAGAGAAACGTATCAAGCAGATCGAAGACGAGCTGAGACAGTGACGCAGCAGGCACGAGCTGCATCCGTGCCACCTTCGAGAGTACGATGATCATGAACGCCAAACTGGTGATAGCTGAAAGGATTCCATTTGATGCCCAAAAGAAGCTAATGCCT
>CAYGWT010000382.1:0-1687 GCA_964353625.1 uncultured Candidatus Bathyarchaeia archaeon
CTCGTGGAGATAGAGTCGCCAGCGTGAGTGCGTCGTCTACTGTCTGCTCTTGATCGGCGAACGAGGCAAACCATGTACTCGATGCAAACCGTAAGTCGGATATGTAGGAGCACCCATCAAGAGCCACAATCTATCAGTACACGATAAGAATCAACATTGGTAAGAGAAGGGTCAAGAAAATGCTCTCTAAGGTGAATTACATGACAGATCGGTTCGCTTGGATGGTCTAGGTGTTACTTGTTGGACAAAGGCGTAGAGATCAGCAACCCGACGGGCAAGCTAGGCGTATTGCTTGTCGGTCTCGGAGCCGTCAGCACGACATTGATCGCTGGCGTCGAAGCTGTGAAGCTCGGAATTGCAAAACCAATCGGCAGCCTCACGCAGATGGGAACCATTCGTCTTGGAAAGCGAACTGAGAAGAGAACTCCTCTCATCAAGGATTTTGTGTCACTGACGAATCTAGAAGATCTTGCTTTTGGTGCATGGGACATTTTTCCGGACGACGCCTTCGTAGCTGCATCAAAGGCTGCCGTTCTAGATCAAACGCTGCTCAAGGCCCTGGAAGCGCCGCTTCGAAATATCAAGCCAATGAAAGGCGTCTTTGAACAGAAATGGGTGAAGCGACTATCAGGAACACACGTGAAGGTTGGCCGCAACAAGAAAGACCTCGCTGATCAGATTGCCGCGGACATCAGGGAGTTCAAGGCTAGAACAGGAGTCTCAAGGTTGGTTATGATCTGGTGTGCCTCCACGGAGGCGCACACCATTGTCAAGCCTGAACATCAAACCCTCGCGGCTTTTGAGAAAGCTTTGGAAGACAACTCGCCTGAGATTTCTCCTTCAATGATCTACGCCTACGCGTCTCTGTCAATAGGAGTCCCCTTTGCTAACGGAGCTCCGAATCTCTGTGTCGACATTCCAGCCCTCGTCGAACTTGCCATGCGCAACGGTGTGCCCATTGCTGGCAAAGATCTGAAGACTGGCCAGACGCTCATGAAGACAATACTCGCCCCGGGATTCAAGGCACGAATGCTTGGTGTGCGCGGCTGGTACTCAACCAACATTCTGGGCAACCGGGATGGTGAGGTGCTGGATGATCCTGAAAGCTTCAGGACCAAGGAGGAGTCCAAGCTTGGGGTTCTGAAGTACATACTTCAGCCTGAACTGTATCCTGACTTGTACGGAGACATCAGACACCAAGTCAGGATCGACTACTATCCTCCGCGAGGTGACAACAAGGAGGGATGGGACAACATTGACATCTTCGGTTGGCTCGGCTACCCGATGCAGATCAAGATCAACTTCCTGTGTAGAGATTCAATTCTCGCTGCTCCGGTCGTGTTGGATGTAGCTTTGTTCATGGATCTTGCTCGGCGAAGCGGCATGAAAGGGATCCAAGAATGGTTGAGCTTCTACTTCAAGAGCCCAATGACTGCCACTGCTCTCTACCCAGAGCATGACTTGTTCATCCAATTGATGAAGCTGAAGAATACACTCCGATACCTCCGAGGAGAGGAATTGATCACGCACCTTGGGCTTGAGTATTACGACTGACCAATCCAAATGCCATGGTTGAACCGCGCCGCATACTACAAAGGCAACAGGTCGATCCAGCATGGTTGTTGCACCGATGTATACCGGATGGAGTCCTGCTGCGCTGGATTGCATTGTATCAATAAATAGCTCA
>CAYGWT010000383.1:0-5381 GCA_964353625.1 uncultured Candidatus Bathyarchaeia archaeon
TACGGTTTGACTGTCGGTAACGAAGCCAACATGGTAGTACTGGATGCAGATGGTCTGCTGGAAGCGTACACCCATCAAGCCGAGGCTTCGTACGTCATACGAAAAAGGGAAACTCGTCGCTCAATCATCAGCCCAAAGAAAAGCAATGTAGATGAATCTTCAGCTCTGACAAGACCCTGCGACGCCTGCACTGACAGATCTGAGAATGAAAGTTCTCCAGTGGAAGGAGATTTCCAGTGGAACTCGACTTTGTTAACTGAAAAGCAGCAATGTGACAGCACGTTTTCGTCAGCTTGACGTTCAGAGGGTGTCAATACCGCGGAGTTAGCATGGATTGGGATTCTGAGTCCTGCGCCAGAGATGGCACACGCAAACGCGAGTGGATCCTATGATGAGTGCACACAGGACAGACTGGGATGGTTTGGCGGAAATTTCTCCAAAACGATTAAGGGAAGTAGGTAGTGGCCATAGGCGGCGACATCTTATCAATTGAACACTTATTGTCAGTATGAAGACTCACATTAAGATTGGAAAGATCAAGATCACAGTCTGACGCTAAGCGTTCTTCGTAAGGGCTAGCATCTCTGTGTGTCGTAATGTTGGCGTCTTAGTTTGAGCCCTCACGGGACGGTAGTTCTACGTGCAACAAGAACTCACGCTCAGCTCAGTATCAATTGTACTTTGGCGTGACTGGTTCCAATATGAGCGTGGCAAGAAAAAGAAATGAAGTAGGGCCTAGTCCACACAGATTACATGAACAAAGTCGAGGGTGACGAGTTCTACTTGTACTTCATAGTTAGATCCGTGCTGATGGACGTGCTGGGCACGGGAGTCTTCTCCGTGATTTTGCCGTTCCTAGGGACGTCCAAGCTACTCTATGTGCTCGCGTCATCTCTCGCAAGCTTCTTCATCGTGTTGTTCATCACGAGGATGTTCGATGGACAGACGAAACGGCTGGTTGAGTTAATTCTGGAGAGACTGAACAGGTGGCCGAGAGCTAAGAACTTCCTTCTGGAGAACTTCTAGCGCTTGCGCATGCTATTCCTCTATGAAGAGCGGTTGACATCGATGGGGCATGTGGGGTCGGTGGCTAGGTAGTCGCCGTTGTAGGCGGCCGCCTTTGCTCTGCATCCGCCGCAAACGATCGCGAATTTGCACTCTCCGCATTTTCCTTTGAGGCGTGTCCGATCTCTTAATGCCTGGAAGGTTTCACCCCTCCAGATGTCTTCGAATGATTGTCTCCTCAGGTTGCCTGCAACCGGATATTCGGGCATGAACATGCATGGCGTCACATTGCCGTTGGGTTGGATGTTGCAGTATATTCTTCCTGCGGGACAGCCGCCTAGGTACGGCGCGAATCTCTTGTAAGCATTGTTTCGTCCTGCGCAGTCGAAGAATGTGCTGACGGTGAATCTTTCTATCGACAATGTTTGATCGGCACGATTCGAAACAGAGTCTTCTTCTCCATTTGAAGAATAAACTACGTATTGTGGAAGTTCGGTGAATACTTCGATTCCGTTTCTTGAAGATTGTTCTTTCACAAGCTCCATTAGATCGAGGAGTTGGTCGCGTGAAAGCAGAAGTTGTTTAATGTTTCGTCCTCTTCCTGCCGGGATGAGGTCAAAGAATACGACCCTGCTTGCTCCATGATTCTTCGCAAGCGCCACAAGTTTGCTGCTGTCAGCATAGTTCATGGTTGTGATCGTTGTCGCTACGGTTGTGAAGATTCCTGCTTCTGAGCAGAGGTCAACTGCGTTGAGGGTCTTCTCGAAGGCACCATCGAGGCCGCGGAATCGGTCGTGTATTGCTGGATCTATGGAGTCGAGGCTAAGTTCGACAGAAGCCACACCTGCTCGTTTCAGCGATTGAACAACTTCCCTGTTCATCAGAACGCCGTTCGAGTCGATTGAGACCGCAATATCATGTGTTCGGATCCGCTCAATGAGCTTGCCAAGATTCGGGTTCGTCAAAGGCTCGCCGCCTGAAAGAACAACCATCGACACCCCTGCCCTCCCCAATTGATCCACAATATTCAGCTGCTCTTCGAGCGTCAGCTCATCCGATGATGGGTGACTCGCGTTCTGGTAGCAGTGCATGCATCGAAGGTTGCACCCGTAGGAAAGACTCCAAACAACGCTCACCGGCGCCCGAAGCACCTGAGGAATTCCAACACCGTAATCAGAGACGCTCTTGAGAAGATTCCAAAGCGCCCGCTGCCCAGCCCCTTCCCGAAGAACGCCCTCTACTTGGGAACGATCAAAGCCGCACAGACCAGCAAGCCATTCCAGAATCCTGAACTTCGAAGAGCCAAGGGCCAGCTTCTGATCCTCGGGGGAGTCTGCGACCGGCACTACCGCTCGAAGTAGCGATGAAACCATGCGATCCCTAGCCCGGTCGAGAATTGAAAGCGAGAGTGCGTCGTCTGACTTTCTCATGGCGAGCACGGTGCCCGTAAAGGTTCAGTAATTCCTACTTAACCTCGCTCATAACGTGTGCTCATTAGGTGTCGAGCGATTCTCGTAGGTTCGCTCCGAAACCGGAGCGGTCATAGACGCAGTTGATATAGCGGTGTTCTACTAGTTGCATTTGAGATAATCATGGAGCATTCTGAACAAGCTGGACCGTCTCCCCGTCTTTTGGGTCTGTTCGGCTGGGTAATTGTAGCGTTAGTCTTTGTCGGTGTGATCGTCTATGGGCTGTCAGTCTATTTGGATTGGATTGTTCTACAGTCCATGTATGCTTCAAAGGCAGGGCTCAACTGGTTCGCGATAAACTTCTACCACAATAACACATTCATCGTTGCTGGCATTCTGGCGCTTCTCTTCATCAACCCGATGCCTGGAAGAAGCCATCTCTTCGAGGGTTTGTCAGCGCTCGGCGGCGCATCTGCTCGCGCCAGAGGTGAAGAGGAAGTTGTTTCGCTCGGGCCAGGGAAGATGTCCTGGCTGCTTTGGCAAGTGGTGAAGGTGGCTATTGCCTTCTGGATGATTGCAGGCGCGAATGGCATGCCAGGTTTCGGCAACCTGACGGTCGTGATTACGATGTTGCAGAGCGGGTTAGGCGACTGGAGCCATGTTTTGAGGATCTTTCAGCTTCCGATGGTTCCGTTTTCCGGCGACGAGCTTGTTGCACTGATGCCCACTATGGAAGTTCAGTACCGCCTAATCTATGATATCGTTGGCGCGGTTGTTTTTGTGGCAGTGCTCAGGCTAATTCTGATGCTAATGCGTGACTTCGCTCGCATGAAGACAAACGCTTGGATGAGAGACCTATTCCTAATCTTGACGCTGGTTGTTTTTGCAACGATTGTTGGGGCACCCTACTGGGTCATGAACATCGCAACACCCAACAATTACCTGATCGCTATAATTGTCCTCATCAGCTTCCTAGTAATCGCAGCCTCTTTCCAGTTCGGAGTCATCCGACGAACAATAGGCATGACACACCGGAAACGATGGATCGTCTACCTTGGTGCGTTGCTACTGCTCATCACGCTCATCGCCAACTTAGGCTTCGTCGTAGGCTACTCGCTAAACTGGAACAACAACTGGGCCGACTATGAATGGAAACCCATGACGATGAAGGCAATCCAAACCACACGGTGGGCGGCGGGCCTCGAGAACGTCGTAACGGAGCCTCTCTCAAGCCTTCCCGCAGGAAACACTAGCATGATCGTCTCACTGGTACGACAATGGGATCACGATGCATCCTACACGAAGATGAAGAATCAGATAGGAGTCAACTGGATGCAGCTCAGCGACTCGCACATAATCTACCTCAACGGTCACGAGTACTGGGCCGCTCCTACAACAATCAACTATCCAACCGAGGATTGGATCAGTCATCACCTAATCTACACTCACGCCGCCAGAATCGTCGTAACCGACAGTCACACAGGCGAGTATGTTACAGTCCAGAAAGCGTTCGGAGTCAAGGCGGAACCATCAATCTACTATGGCGAGCAACTAGTCGACGACGTTTATGTTCACGTTAGAGGGGTCGAGGAGATCGGAAACGCCTCCTACACGGGAGACCCTGACTACGTTCTCTCAGGCTGGCAAAGGACGCTGTGGTTCCTCGCGAAGGAGAGCCAAGTCGGATTTGCCTTTAGCCCTCCTCAAGAAGACATCATGATGCTGCACAACCGTGACGTTCACCAAAGAATAAACGACATCCTAATCGGCGGATTAACCACGGATCGCGCAAGCTACCTCGTAACAGATGGAAACAGAATCTACTATCTTGTACAGGTATACACTAACTACCCGATCCACTCTGGATTCTCCGCAAGCAACTACCTCCGGTTCTTCGGAGTAGTCCTCGTCGACATAGAGGACGGTCGCATGTACCCCTATCTCATTGCGAAGCCAGACGGTTTTCTCGTGGATTTCTACACGAACTACTATTCATCATGGAAAGCACCGCCAGAATGGCTTGTTAGTCAGTTACGTTATCCTGAAGATCTGCTCGGAACTCACGACAACCCTGGACAGCTCGATGTGGCCTTCAAGTTTCATGTGAGCGACCCGTTCGTATGGAGATCAGGCTCTGATTTCTATGAGCGGCCAGAAGCCACTGAAGTGCTGTATATCCTATCGACATCCGGAAATCGAGCTGACTTCGTAGGACTACAACTGGTAGAGTATCAGGCGTCCCCCGGCAGGAACCTTGCTGGAATGTTCATAGCGTACGGCAGCGATCAGCTGGGAAGGCTGACCCTATACAGAATATCCAACTCAACAACCCAACTAATCGGACCATCTGCCGCCCTACAAGCCGTGGAGACAGACGATTACGTACGCACACAACTAACCCTATTGCCTAACTATAGGCTCGGAAACATCCTACTGTACCTGATCGGCGACCACCTCTACTACTTCATCCCAGTCTACATCAACACAGAAGTCCAGAATGCGGTCATTGCGAAGATGGCGTTCGTAACGGTCGTTGACGCCACGACTGGCGCTAAGGTGGCGGTTGGAGCGGACTCTGCTGAAGCATACTACGCTATCTCCGGCGGAACCCCCATCATACTGGGGTCTGCAGAACGTGAGAAGAAGCTCAACTCACTATTTACAGATAAGGGGTACTCGCCAGTCACCCCGAACAAGATCAGCGCGAACGTCGAAATCCAAGTTGCCAACATCACCTACACCGATGAGTCACAGTGGACCTCCATCAGCGCCACGGTCAACGATTTCATCACCAACTACTGTAAGAAGTACAACGTGCCCGAAGTCTACTATTGGAATGCGGCAGACGGCAGCCTCAACTTTGGAGCACTCGTCTCCACAGGCGGAGTTGTGAAACTCTACTATATCAGCATCCAGATCAGGTAGGCGCATCGATTGGCGACAACACGGGAAGAGTTCGATCTCTGG
>CAYGWT010000384.1:0-1960 GCA_964353625.1 uncultured Candidatus Bathyarchaeia archaeon
TCGAATCGCCCAAGATTTCCATGAATGCATCACTACTGCAACGAAGTAATGACGTAGGATCAGGATATAGGATTTGTCACCCAAACGCAAGTACTCCGGTGAGAGGCATCCTACCGGAAGACGACATTCTCATCAATCTCACACATAGTGATTACCCACCTAGGAATGGGTGTGGGCTTCTGGACTCACAGGTCCGATGGACTAGGGCGTCGTAAGCAGCTACGGATAGACATGCAAGAACGCGACAGCACAGTCACGATTTATCACGCACCATAGTCTTAAACTGAACATCAGTCAATGGCAGAACTGAGCCGGGTCGTCTTGGCCCCTTCTCGCGACATAGCGGATAACCTCGTTCTAGCTGTTGACGAGGCGCTACTGGTCCCTGGCGAGATTGTGAGAACCGCTATTTACGAGCGTATTGAGCGAAGCTACCAGTTTAGGCGAGAGGAGACGCCTGAGAAACTCCGAGGCCTTCCACCGAGCGCTACAGGCCTTTTGGGTGCAAGTGCCAAGAAACTCCACAATAACCATGGCTTGCCAATCAACGAAGATGATGACTGGAAACTCATCAACTACGTCAACCGTGCCGGGAAAGCTCAGGTGAGTGCCTGAAAGAATGGTGAAACGTGAAGGCTTATCCAATCCGGAGAGTCCAAGTGAGGGTGCGTGTAGGCAGGGCATGACAGAACCTGACCGGGCGGAGGGAATGCTCAGCGAGTCCGAGCAGAAGTTCCGCAGCCTAATCGAGACCACAGCGGCACCAGTAGGCATCATCAACCTGACGGGAGGATTCACGTTCGTTAACAAGGCGCTCGCGGACCTCACGGGCTACACCATCAAAGAAATGGTGGGTCACTCGTTCATGCAGTTCCTACACCCAGAAGATAGAGAGATGGTGCTCAAAGTCTTCATGAGAGCCCCGTCAACAGTGGAAGAGGCGCCAGAACTAGAATTCCGAATCATACGCAAGAACGGTCAGATGCTAACCTTAGCCTCCAAACCCACGGATATCAAGGTCAACGGAAAAACAGTCGGTTTCCAAGCAATCATCACAGACATCACCGAACGCAAACGAATGGAGGAGGAGCTGCGGGAAAGCGAGGCGAGGCTGAAGGATGCTCAATCATTGGGACTGATCGGAAGCTGGGAATTTGACTTTGAAAGCGGGAAAATCGCGTGGTCCGACCAGACGTACAGACTCTACGACCGTGATCCTACGCTGGGTCCACCAACTGCCGAGGAAGAAGCCACATATTACTCTCCGGAAGAGGCTTCAAGGCTGCGCGAATATGCGAGCCGTGCCATTGCGGAAGGAGCAGATTTCAGATACGACCTTGAAGCCGATCTGACTAGCGGGAGACATGCTTTCTATGCAGCCACAATGCGCCCCCTCAAGGATGCGCACGGTCGAGTCGTCAAGTTAGTCGGTACTGTACAGGACATAACCGAACGCAAGCGAGCGGAGGAGGCGGTGCGTGAGAGCGAGGATCGTTTGCGGCGGATCACTAGCAATATGTTGGACATGGTGGTTGAAACTGATCTTCAGGGGATCTGCAAGTATGCCAGCCAGTCACACAAGTCTGTTTTGGGATACGATCCTGAGGACTTGGTAGGCAAGTCTCTGTTTGACTTCATACATCCTGAAGACATTGACATCGTGACAGAGACTGTTCAGAAGGCTATCTCTACTGATCGCTTGTGGGCGGGTGGAAGATTTGAGTGTCGTTACAGACATGCTGATGGTCACTATGTCTGGCTTGAGAACCTCGCGAATTTTGTCCGTGATGAGAAAGGAGGGATGATAGGGAGCGTAATCGGCTCACGCGACATCACCGAACGTAAGCAGATGCAGAAGCATCTGTTGGAATCCGAGAAGATATTTAGAATTATGCTTCAGTCAAGTGCTGACGGAGTGCTCATGGCAGACATAGAGGCAAAGAGATTCACGTACGCTAAT
>CAYGWT010000385.1:0-1940 GCA_964353625.1 uncultured Candidatus Bathyarchaeia archaeon
TGTTCTGGTTGGGTTTGAGGAGAGAAGGGCGGTTCTCTGGCGCGTCTTCAGCGAATTAGTGAAGCGGGATAGCATGGTGGAGCGTGAAGAAGGAAAGACGCTGTACGATTTCTATGAGTCAATTGTGAACGCGTTGCGGCCTATGTTCAAAGAAGGGGTCAGAAGCACACTAGTCGCGGCCCCTGCGAGGACAGACTACGCAAAGGATTTCCTCAATCATATCCGAAGGCATCATGCGTGGCTTGTTCGAGAAGGCCCCAATGCTGCAACGTTCGGAGAATTGGTCGGCTCCGCGGGACAACCTCACGAAGTCCATGAGCTCGTGAGAACTAAAGAGTTCCATGATGTGATTGGTGAGACGAGATCTCGTGATGCCGATAGTATTGCCGCAGTCTTGGAGAGGCGTCTTAACTTAGCAGACAGCGGTGCGGCAGTGTCGTACTCACTTGAGGAAATAGAGAGCCTAGTCTATGGTCGGCAAGGACAAAGTGACCTCAGGCCAGAGCAAGTTGTTCTAACTGACAGGTATCTTGCGGAAACCAAGAACAAAGGTAGAATCCAAAGACTTCTGCAGATCTCAAAGAACAAAGGCATCAAGACAACAATCGTCAACGCTGAGACTGGACCGGGGCTTCGTCTCAGCCAGCTTGGAGGGTTAGTCTGCTTCGCCAACTCAAACGAGAAGAGGAGAAAATGAAGGAGAAGCACGTGGGAATGGAGAGCCCACTCATCGCGCTATTCTCCTTGCGCGTGCGGAGCTAGGATGTTTCCTCTATTCTGGCGGGGATTTCTGAATTCAGGTGTGATTGCCGTCGCAGAAGGGTTTGTTCTCTGATTTTCCACAACGACACAAGGTAACGCGGTTTCTCGTTTCGTATCCGGTCCCGTCTGATGACTCGAGAGGTATCCCGCCTTCCAGCCAAATTGGCCCGTGAGTATCTTCTCGTGGATTCTCTACTAAACTGATACGTAGTTCTGACTGAGGCTCAATTGGTTTTCCAGTCTCTCTGTCCCAGACCACTAGCCTTCCTGAGGGGCAGTCCCATGTTTCCTGAATCGCAATTTCCCTCGACTTTGTATTATCAGAATTTTCTGTGAGTTTCCAAACCCCGCCTGACCTGTGGCAGAACCTTGCAGCAGCGCAAAATGCGTGGGCATCAGTCAAGACTAAGCCAGGCCCTGATATCGTGTGGGCCTGTTCAGCATACTCTTTCCGAATGGCAGTCTCGGTGCCATCGAAGTTGATACTCGTGTGCGTTTTGTCGCAATAGGGCTTGTTTGCCGATCGCCCGCAACGACAAAGGTCATACTTTTCCTGATCCGGATAGTGACGACCCTCTTCCCATTTGACGGGGGTACCCTCGATATCTGATACTATGATTTTCTCAGCGAGAGGCAAGTTGCCGGAAACGAGGTAGGGGCCGTCTCTTGAAACTACCACCTTACAGTTCTTCATTTTCGAGTCTCCAGTAGAGCCCTCTCCGTTCACGGTCATTCACAACCCTCCCTATGTTTCATCTGCCGTCTCAGTTCTACAATGTAGTTCCTTTGCCTATGATGCGCATCTTCTTGGCATTTAGGTCTAACAATAGGAAAGTGTCTCTCGACGTGTACACTATCGGTTTTTCAGACTCGATGGCGATAGAGGTTTCGCTTTTCTTGGTGACTGTAACGGGGATCGTCTGCATGCCTACAGTAACATGGAAAGCGCCCTCTCTAACGTCGTCAGAATAGAATGGGCTTTTCATGAAAGAGAGCTCTGCCGTTGTACTCACCTTAGCATCACTAGAAACACATAGGACTGAGCCTCTTTCCATCTCGTCAACGGTCGCGCCCTTTATGGCTAGGCCAACTCTTGATCCAGCCTCGGCTTCATCGTAGTCTTCATCCTGCATTTGTATTGAACGAACCGTCACTTCCTTACCTGCTGGCAGCAACGA
>CAYGWT010000386.1:0-9816 GCA_964353625.1 uncultured Candidatus Bathyarchaeia archaeon
CTCGGAAGTGCATACAAAGATGCATTCAGTGAAGCATTGATGGACAGCGAAACTGGTCTTGTTGTCGAGATGGACGCTGATCTTTCACATGACCCCGCCTATCTCCCCCAAATCCTCGAAGCAGCAGAGCACTCCGGTGGAGTCGGGCTTGGATCGCGCTACATCAAAGGGGGCCGCATCATCGGTTGGCCCCTTGGGAGAAAAGTAGTAAGCTGGGGGGCGAACTTCCTCACGCGAACAATTCTCGGTCTAAACGTCAAAGACGCAACAAGCGGATACCGGGCATTCACAAGGGAGGCTCTCGCAAGGATTGGATACGAGAACGCCGGCACCAAGGCGTACGCCTTCCAAGTCGAGATACTGTATAGATGCACACAGCAGAACGTGTCCATCGAAGAGGTGCCCATCACGTTCTACGAACGCCAGTTGGGTAAGTCGAAACTGTCAAGCGGAGACATGTTCGACTTTCTGAGAACGGTCCTGCGACTTCGTCTAGCGTTCTTAGGTGGCTTCACTTGAGTTGGCTTCGTTTGTCTACGACTAGGAGAAGTGAGATGATCAGGCCTATCGCGTATAGGATGAGTGAAGCATTGAACGCCAAAACTGCGTCGTTCGAGTACCACCCGGATAGCGTCACTGAGTAGAGAAGTGTGGCGACTACTTCAACAAGCCCTAGTGGGAACAGCAGCAATGTCAACCAGAATCCAAAGCGGCGTCCAAGAAGCACTCCAACCCCCGTTGCGAGAGAGACTAGACTTAGCGCAATGAGAGGAACGAGTCCCATATCGTAAAGAGCAGAGAAGACAAGTCCGTACCCCCCCAAGACAAAGAATATCGCACCGGCGACGATTAGCCCTGGTGCATGAGCACGTTCTAGACCCACTTTTCCAGCCAATGTTTCCAACACACACTCGGACGCATAACGTGGGGTCACGTATATCATTTTTCGCTCTTTTGAGCGGTCTCGGGTAAACAAGAGAATGTCAAGTTCCCTTGAAGGATAAGCAAATAGCTCAATGGTAGGGAGAGTTGAACTGCATCACTACGCGAGCTGGTACAGTTGGTCCTAGACGAGATTGGACTGCACGTTTCCTCATCGCAAGTCTTTTCTGGATTTGGGAAACCGTTTGGTGAAGCAATGTTCGTCGTTTTTGGGGTACCCTTTGACAAGACGAGTACCTACCGGTCTGGCTCCAAGTTTGCCCCGGCAGCTATTCGGGAAGCCTCTTTGAACATAGAAACCTACAGTTTCCGGTCCAAATTCGATCTCGAGGATGCTCAGATTTGCGACTTGGGGGATCTGCATGTTGTTGATTCCGTCGACGAGACTATGCGTCGGTTGTCAGCGGTCGAGAGCGAAATCATCGAAGCATCAAAGATTCCCATAGCCATAGGCGGCGAGCACACGATCGCCTTTGGCACAACTCGTCCCTTTTCAAATGATGTTGGCATCGTATGTTTTGATGCCCACGCGGACATGCGGGATGAATACGTGGGTGAGAAGCTTATGCATGCAACATTCCTTAGGAGGATAATTGAGAAGGTCGGCTCGAACAAGATTGTACATGTCGGCCTAAGAGCAATTTGCAGGGAGGAGCTAGCGTTCCTTGAGAAGAGCGATGTGGAAAACTTCTCGATGGGCGACCTAAGGCAGCACGATGTGAATGAAAATGTTCGTCTTGTTAGGAAAGCGGTCTCGGATTTTGGGAAGCTCTACGTCACGATCGACATGGACGTTTTCGATCCCGGGTTCGCTCCCGGAGTTGGAAATCCGGAGCCAGATGGCATGTGGCCTGATCTCTTCTTTGCCATTCTGACAGGTGTCTGTGATGAAAGGCTGGCAGGGCTGGACCTAGTAGAGCTGTCCCCGGGTTGCGACAATGGAGCTACTGCAGCTCTTGGCGCGAAAGTGCTCTTCGAGGCAATTTGCGCAACGGAGGCAGCAAGGAGCAAAACGGCGGGAGATTAGTTTCAACCAGTTCGTTTCATTTTTGACAGAAAATGGCCGTTACAGTCATGGGTGTGAGGATATAGGCGCTGGCCTGTTTCTAAGCCGTACAGGCCCGGCAGACCTATTCTCTGGCTTGAGTTAACGGCTTTGAAGTCAGGGTTCGCAGCTAGGAAACCATTGACGACATGTTCGTTCTCTTCAACGAGAATGCTACACGTGCTGTAGACGAGTGTTCCTCCTTCGCGTACGAATCGTGACGCGTTCTCAAGGATCGTGCGCTGAATCCGTGCGAGTGAGTCCACCCGTTCGGGAGTGATAGTCCATTTCTCAGCAGGTGCTTTCCAGAAGGTTCCAGTATTGCTGCACGGAGGATCCAGCAAGATCACATCAGCTTGCACATTTGTCGGGAAAGGTTTGCTCGCGTCTGCGAGTAACGGATGCGCGATTTTGACTCCAAGCCGTTTGATTTCTCGTTTCCACAAATTCATCCTCTCGGATGACCTATCGATTGAATATATCGCGCCTCTATTCTCCATCAACCCAGCCAGATGCATGGTCTTGGCGCCGGGCGCTGCACAAACATCAAGAACAGCATCGCTTGGCTTAGGATCTGCCAGAATACCCGCAAGTATGCTTGCTTTGTCCTGAACTGCTATTCTTCCCTGTCGGTAAGGTTTCGTCTGTACGATGGGGCGTTTGGAAGACAGGACCTTAAGGGTGAGCGGGAGATTGTGCACGGGCTCCACACTGATACCTGCCTCCTCAACTTCGCGAAGGCATGCCTCCTCGTCTCCCAGCAATGTGTTGATTCGAAGGTATGACGATGCTCGCTGAGCGTTTCGTTTCATCAGCTTGAAAGCTGCCGGTCTTCCAAGCAACAACGCAGACGAAGACACAAACCAACGGGGATGAAAGACGCTCAAGGCCAGAGCTTCGTCATGAGGAAGTTTCCTCAGTTCTCCGACGATGTCCAAGGCAATAATTCGTCCCAGGGCGAGCTCGATCGGCTGTAGAGCTCTCCAGCCAAGAGCGGAGCGCGCAGCGCGCAGAAGACGGATCACATCACGTTCGTCTGCTCTGTGAAACTTCGTCCAATAGCAGAACAGTCTTAGAAGGCTCGCCACGCCGTGTGGAATAGAATCTAGATCGAAACGCCCGGCAACTCCTCTTCGAATGAGATAGTCTATAAGATTTCGGCGGCGACTCGTCTCTAGAATTAGCAAGTGGGCGGTTCTCAACTGATCTGTCCTAGTGATTCCGAGTTGTCTTGACGCTTTGGCAAATGCAGTTCGCTCGCTAAGCCCTTCGTGCTCCATCCAGCTTAGTGCCTCAATGGCCAAAGTGACGGCATCTTGCATTGTTCTCATCTGCTCAGAAACTATCCCAATTTGGTAGGGGCTCTTCCGCTGCAATTGGCTTTTGTCACTATATGTGTCTGCAGTTTATGAGAAGTAGCTGATCGAGCGTCAGCTGAGCTGGAATGTCCCTGGAGTGCATGAACGCGTGGAGAGGCATGTGCCCTCAGACGGGTCCGAGAGGAACTGGACGGCACAAACGATTTCTATGACAGGGGCTCCCAAATACGCTGGAGCATTTCGCTGAATGCAGACACTCGACGAATACGTTTCCTCTCCCTCTGAGCACAAACCAAAACTGAAATCTCCGAACCTCGCAGAGTTGAGAACCCCAGCGGCTCCGTCCGAGATTCCCCCCTCGTATTTCGTTTCAATAGGCTACGACGGTCAAAAGCGCGCCTGCTACCTTCGCCTATACGAACCAAAGAATCATCGAGTTTATGACTGGTACGACACCTCCAATCACAAACCATACTGCTTCTCGGACAAGTCGGAAGAAGAACTGAAATCCATTGACGCTATCTCCAAGAATCCTGGGTTTGAGAAGTTCGATATAGCAGAGAAATACGACGCCCTTCGCTGCAAACGAACTGCTCGCACAAGGATAGTTGCGAAGGATCCCTTAACAATCGGCGGTAAACCCGTTGGTTCGATAAGGGATGCGATTCGGGCGTGGGAGGCTGATATAAAGTATGTGCAGAACTACATCTACGACAGTGGCCTCGAACCCGGAATGATGTACGAGGTCAAAGGTGGAGTTCTCAAGAGAATTGAGTATTCGCTAGGAAGAGAAGCCACTGCTCGAGTTGAGCGACTGCTTGAAGCAGAATCAGACGAGTACCGGAGCCTCGCACTTGAGTGGATGCGTCTTCTCGAATGCCCTGTGCCAACCTATCTCAGAGCAGCGATCGACATCGAAGTATCATCTCCAGTCGCGACTAGACTCCCGGACCCGGAAACAGCTGATCAAGAGGTCATATGCGCAAGCCTCGTAGGTTCAGATGGTCACGAGTGCGTGTTTCTTCTAAGTAAAGAGGACAAGAAACAAGGTACATCTCCTTATCCCCAAAACGCTTCCATTGAATTCTACAGCACGGAAAAGGCGCTTCTTGCCGAATTCTTCAAGGCTATGGTCGCGTATCCGGTCATTCTTACCTTCAACGGTGACGATTTTGATCTAAGATATCTCTATCATCGCGGACAGAATCTTGGTCTTGCGAAGGAAGAAATACCCATCGAAATGGGACGGGACGTAGGGTATGTAACGCACGGAGTCCACATCGATCTCTACAAATTCTTCTTCAATCGGTCGATACAGATCTACGCGTATGGGCAGAAATACCGTGAGAATACGCTCGGCAAAGTCAGTGAAGCCATACTCGGGAGAGGAAAAATCGAGACGTCCGCGCCAGTCTCTGAGCTTGATTATGGTGAGCTAGCCGCCTATTGTCTCAATGACTCCGAGATCACTTTCGAACTGACGAGAATCGATGATGATCTGGTAATGAAACTCATCACGGCTCTTTCACGGATCAGCTACATGAGCTTAGAAGATGTATCTCGACAGGGGGTCTCCAGCTGGATTCGTAGCATGATGTACTGTCACCATCGGAAACGCAATTACTTCATCCCACGAGCTGACGAGATCCAAGAGCTGAAAGGAGGCACAACGACTGAGGCAGTAATAAAGGGCAAGAAATACAAGGGCGCCATCGTCGTGGAGCCTCGTCCTGGCGTTCATTTCAATGTGGCTGTCCTCGACTTCGCCTCGCTGTATCCCTCCATCATCCGAAACTGGAACTTGGGCTACGAAACGGTGCGTTGCCCTCACACGGATGATCAGTGCAGACAGAATCTCGTGCCTGGAACATCTCACTGGGTCTGCAAAAAGACGAGGGCCCTTGAGAGCCTCCTGATAGGTTCTTTGAGAGATATTCGCGTAAGTTGGTACAAGCCGCGCTCGAGAGATACTAGTTTGCCCAAGACGCAGCTAAGTTGGTACAAGGTTGTCGCCGATGCGCTGAAGGTCGTGCTAAATGCGAGCTATGGGGTCTTTGGAGCTGACAGATACGCTCTATATTGCCCGCCAGTGGCGGAGGCAACAGCAGCGGTGGGGCGATACGCCATCTCCCAAACGCTTGAAAAGGCTCGTGAACTTGGAATTGAAGTCCTCTACGGTGACACCGACTCGTTATTCCTTGAAAGTCCGGATCAGACTGCGCTGAAGAAGCTCGTAGATTGGTCGACATCAATGTTGCGGATGGAACTTGAGGTCGATAAGAACTACCGTTATCTGGCCTTGAGTTCAAGGAAAAAGAACTATCTCGGCGTCAAACCTGACGGAAGCGTGGACATAAAAGGCTTGACCGGAAAGAAGCGACATATTCCGGAATTCCTGAGGAAAGCCTTCTACGAAATGGTTAGTATCCTCAGTAATGTAGAAAATCCTAACGAATTCGAAAATGCAAGAGCGAGAATAAAGGAGATCGTGAAGGCATGTTACCTGAAACTCCGAAATCGGCAATACAGCGTTGAGGAGCTGGCATTCTCGGTCATGATGGGGCGTGAGACGGGGAGCTACATGAAAACGACTCCTCAACACGTGAAAGCCGCAAAACAACTTGAGGGAGCAGGCGTCGAAATCAAGTCCGGTGAACTCATAGCTTTTGTCAAAGTGATCGGGCAGCAAGGAGTAAAACCTGTCCAACTGGCCAACGTTGATGACATAGACATTCAGAAGTACATGGAGTATCTGCAATCAACTTTCGAACAGGTTCTCGACGCACTCGGAATTGAATTTGAAGACCTAGTCGGAGTCAAGAAGCTTGAGTCCTTCTTTTCAAGCTCAAAATGAGTGATTGGATCCAGGTCGGAACACATATTGAAAAAGAAGGAGCCTCTCACGGTGGTTGGTCTGCGGTACATTCCAGAGGTCAAGCCGGGAGACAACCTTGGCAGAATGATCATTGAAGCTGCGAATAGGCAAGCCCTCCAACTAAGGAGCAACGACGTGGTTGTCGTGGCGCAGAAGATTGTCTCGAAATCTGAAGGCCGCTTCGTCTTTCTCGGTAGCGTCAAGCCATCGCCCGAGGCTAAGAGAATTGCGGGATCGATGAGGAAAGATCCGCGTCATGTTGAAGTCATCCTGCGTGAAACAAAACGTGTGGTGAGGCGACGGGGGCCGCATCTGATCGTTGAGACGCAACATGGTCTAGTATGCGCGAACGCAGGCGTGGACAAGTCAAACGTTGGGGGCCGGGATGTAGTTACTTTGCTCCCAAAAGACGCTGACAAATCGGCGCGCCGAATACGTGATCAGATCAAACAGAGAACAGGGAAGGGTGTCTCAGTAATTGTTTCGGATACTTTCGGCAGGCCATGGAGACTAGGCCAGACAAATGTTGCCATCGGCCTTTCCGGCATGAGGCCGTTGATTGATTACCGAGGGAGAAAAGACACTTTTGGCTACGAGCTCTCGGTGACAATGATAGCTGTAATTGACGAGCTTGCAGGTACAGCAGAGCTAGTTATGAACAAAGTAGATCGGATTCCTGTAGCCATCATTAGAGGCTATCCGCATCTCCACTCGCGCGGAAGCGCACGAGAACTGGTAAGATCTCCCCGACAGGATCTATTCCGTTAGGGGAATCCTTGGGCTGTTTTGGATCATCAATCATACTGAGGCTGCTGAACAGTCTAAGCCTAGTTGGCGTCCGCCGCTAACATTTTGGGCGTTCTCTTAGCAGGAGAGTTCGAAGTCTGCAAATCCATGGTGAAGATATCCCAGTTCCAGTGATTGCTCACAAATAGGGGACAACATAAATCACAGCAAACTTAACTACCGCTCTCCTGTTCTGTACGCCCTCAAGGAAGCAGTGTTCTTGGATTCGATGAAACCGCCAGTGCCAGTAGAAGTCAAGGATATTCTTAATTTCTCGAGGCTCGCGCTTGCCCTTACTGAAGGATCGCAAATACTTTGGCATCTTAAGCACAAGGGCAGACATGTACTCGGCATGTTCACTGCATACATGTATTGGGATGGCGACCTGCCTATACTAGCCTACACCTATTCTGATTCTGCCCCGAAACCGTTCCTTGCGTACAAGAGTGATTCTCCGAAAGGGGAAGAATGGATGTTCACGGACGACGCCGATGACAACAAATATCGATTCGGCTCATTCGTCGATGTGAAGAGCTTGCCTCAGAAATTTCTAGAGTGTTTAGACGGGCAGTTTCCTTCCCCACCAGTACCGATGCTTGCTGAAGTTGAGAGCATCAACTCGATAATGCGAACGCTCATTCCTCTCTCAATGCGTGAAGGCACAGTATTCCCACTGTGGCATTTCCCTCGCAACGGCAAGCACATAGTTGGAACCTGCATACCATTCGAACACTACTATGAGGCGGATGCCCTTCCAGTCTTTTTCTACATCACTCAAGATAAACCCCCATCCCTTCCTTTCATCAAATACGTGGCCTCGAAACCCACCGGAGAACGCATCGACTACACAAGCAACACATCGGACGCGAAAGGCTTCTACGCCAAGATAGTGGATGTAAAGGACTTTCCAATGTTCCCCTAAGGATTTGGAATCCAGTGAACACTCAGATCAGACGGAGCTCGCCGGAAGTTGGAGTTCAAACAATTCATTGAACATGCGGCAGTGCGCAACAAGTCACCTATCGTATTGGCGCTTGACTTGACACGTGAGGATAAAGAGCGTCTGTTCAAGGATACCATGCGGCTGATCGGGTCTGTTTCTCGTTCTCTATGCGCAGTAAAATTCAATCATCAGATGATCCTTCCCCTTGGGTTACATGATCGAGTGACAACACTAATCGAAGAGGTCCACAAGCACGACATTCCCGTGATTATGGATGCAAAAATCAATGACATCGGTCACACAAACGAGTTCATCGCTTCTGAATACTTTTCAGCAGGTTTTGATGCTGTCATAGCAAACCCCTTTGCGGGCTACAAGGACGGATTGGAGCCTATCTTTCGGATTGCCAAAGCCCAGCAGAGAGGCGTGCTGTTGCTTGTGCACATGAGCCATAGTGGCGCGAGCGAGGGCTACGGTCAGACTGTTCTGGGTGAGGATGGGGGAAAGCTCCAGTTCGAAGTCTTCGCCGAGAGAGCGGTGCAATGGGGAGCAGATGGTGCGATCGTTGGAGCGACCTTCCCAGAGACAATCACGAGGGTTCGCTCCATCTTAGGCGATGGCATCCCGATATTCTCTCCAGGAGTGGGAGTCCAGGGTGGAAGCCTCAGCAGGGCATTCGCCGCGGGAGCAAAGTATGCCATAGTTGGCAGGTCCATTTACGAGAGCGAAGACCCGGCGAAATCAGCAGAGAATTTGCGTAGGTCAGTTGCTGCAACTAACTAGCTTTCTTCTGTTCTCCACAATTCCTTCTTGAGCATATCACGCACTGCTGCCCTTATGGCTGCGCTTCTATTCTGATACATTCCTGCCTTGACGAGCTCATCCAAACCTTCCAGTATCGCCTCGGGTAGTTTGACCGTGATAAGTTTCAAAACCGAGAGCTCCGAAGAAGACTGGTATTCAGATGGACGTGATATGACTCTTTCCCATTGACTCATTGCTCATACGGAAGGATTTTATTGAACTCGGATTGTCTCCAAGGCAAGTGATTTCATTGGGTGGAGCCAAAAAGAAGAACATGGCGCAAATGGAGAAGACTCAGGACCAGCAGGACAAGAAGGTAGAGCCCCCGAAGAAGTCCAAGGGAAAACCACCTGCAGAGAAGAAAGCGCGTGGCGTCGATCTGCCGAACTTGGAGGACACTCGATTCCTTTCGGAGCTATCCAAGATGGGAGCCATCACCCCATATGCTCTCGCGTCCCAATTCAATCTGCGAATAAGCGTCGCAAAAGACATGCTTGAGGAACTAGAGAAGAAGCGGCTAGTAACAGCGGTCGGCGGGAACGCTCGGATAAGAATCTACAAGATGGCTGCTGCCTAGGCCTTTTCTAACCTAATCTTACCCCCGGCAGTTGCATCTTCAAAGATCTCAAGTCCGTTCTTGACGATACCTATGATGTTCACCGGGCTGTACGGTTGAGTCTGGCCATAGAAGATGCAGACTGCAGATCCCATGGGCCAGAAGGCGACGGTTCCGGTATCAATCTTGGACTTGGGTTTCTCAAGCCCCATCGTAATGCCGGATTCAAAGTAGACTTCCTCCTTCCATCGGGCAATTCTCCCCTCGATTGGCATTCGTCTGAGTATTGCATCCGCGGTCTTCGGCGCGTAGAATCTTACCAGTTCTGCTTCTGCCTTCCTTCCGTCTTCAAGCACAAAGCGAACGGGTATTCGCGAAACGCTATCTGACATGGTTGTCGAGGCTCTGCCCGTGCTAGTATAGATATAGGCTTAGTCCCCGAATCCACGTAACGTGTATAATGGGTATGGGTTCTGGAACTGCGCCATTATGGAAGCGATTCTGGCGAGGGTTCGCTTGGAGGTTGCTTTGCTGGCCACGCGTCCT